>CATPBQ010000082.1 GCA_955652795.1 uncultured Steroidobacteraceae bacterium
AGCGCGAACAGCTCGCCGATGCCGTGCGCCGCGAGATTCAGCAGCGCATCGAGCTCGTGCCGCCGGAACGCGTGGCCCTCGGCGGTCCCCTGGATCTCCACGAATGCGCCGCCATTGTTCATGACCACGTTCATGTCGGTTTCCGCCTGGGAGTCTTCCGCGTAGTCGAGATCGAGCACCGGGACGCCCGCGACGATACCGACCGACACCGCCGCCACCTGCCCGTGCAGCGGGCTCGCGGCGATGAGGCGGCGCTGCACCAGCTGCTCGCAGGCCTCGGCAAGCGCCACGAAGCCGCCGGTGACGGACGCGGTGCGCGTGCCGCCGTCGGCCTGCAGCACGTCGCAGTCGATGGTGACGGTGCGATCCCCGAGTGCCTTCAGGTCCGCGACCGCGCGCAGCGAGCGGCCGATGAGGCGCTGGATCTCCTGGGTGCGCCCGCTCTGCTTGCCGCGGGCCGCCTCGCGCGCCGTGCGCGTATGCGTGGCGCGCGGCAGCATGCCGTACTCGGCGGTGATCCAGCCCTGGCCCTTGCCACGCAGGAACGGCGGCACCGTGTCCTCGACGCTGGCGGTGCACAGCACCTGCGTGTCGCCGAATTCCACCAGCACCGAGCCTTCGGCGTGCCGGGCGTGACGGCGCATGAAGCTTACGCGCCGCAGCTCATCTGGGGCGCGTCCGGAGGGTCTGGTCATGAGTGCATTCCTAATCGCCGAGCCAGCGCAGCGCGGCCGCGGACGTGTTGTCGCTGGCAGTGCCGGCGCGCTGCACGGCGCGCGCGCCGAGCTGCAGCAGCTTCTCGCGCAGTTCGCCGGGCGTGCCCAACTCGGCCGCGATCTCGGTGTCGGTGAGCGGGCCCCACAGCCCGTCGGTGCACGCCAGCAGCACGTCGTTCGGCTCCAGCGGGCGGCGCCGCGTAATCGACATGTCCGGCAGGATCGGATCCCCGCCGAGGCAACATTCGACGAAGTTGCGCATCGGGTGATTCTGCGCCTGCTCGGCGCTGATGAGCCCCTCGCGCAGCAGCAGCTCGACGTGACTGTGGTCGCGGCTGCGCGCCACGAGCGCGCCGTGCCGCACGTGATACAGGCGGCTGTCGCCGACGTGCGCCCACCAGCTGGCGTGCTGCTGGACCAGGCACACGGCGCAGGTGGCGCGCGGCCGCTGCTCGAGCGGCAGCTGCACGCCGAGCTTCACCACCGCCTCGTGCGCACGCCCCAGCGTCATGTGCAGAAAGCCCAGCGGATCGAACAGCGGTTGCGGCACGTGCCAGAAAGCTTCCACGACCACCTGCTGCGTGACCTGAGCCGCGCGTGCCCCGTGGGCGTGTCCGCCCATGCCGTCGACCACCAGCAGCAGGGCGGCTTGCTCCGCCACGGCGGCCGCCACCCGGTCCTGGTTCTCCTCGCGCCCGCCGAGCAGGCTGATGTCCGCGTATTCGACCCGCAAGAAGAATTCCATGCATCTGTTAGACTTATCGATGCTTTATATCACCTGTGCGGTGAACGGGCGTAGCGAGGCGACTTAAGCACGCGCACGCCCGCGACCGCCTCTCTTCGTGGGACTGCCAGGCGGATCAACGGGCCATGATCGCGAGCATGACCGGCTTCGCGCGCCGGGAAACCGCCGGAGAGTGGGGCACGCTCGTGTGTGAGCTGCGCAGCGTGAATCACCGCTTCCTGGAAGCGGGCTTTCGCCTGCCCGATGAGCTGCGCGCGGCCGAAGGGGAGCTTCGCGCGCGTCTCGCGCGTCAACTGCGCCGCGGCAAAATCGATTGCACCATCACCTATCGCCGCCCGCAGGGCTCGGGCTGGGCGCTGGAAGTGGACCCGGTGGCGCTCGAGCGCGTGCTGGCCGCCGTGCACGTCGTGGCGCGCTCGCTGCGCGAGCCCGCTGCGGCGGTGAACGCAGTGGACGTGTTGCGCTGGCCGGGCGTGCTGCGCGAGGACGGCGGCAGCGGCGAGCAGCTGCTGGCGGCGGCGTATACCGTGTTCGGCGCGACGCTCGAGGAGCTGGTCGCTGCGCGCGCGCGCGAAGGGGCGCGGCTGCGCGAGCTGCTCGAGCAGCGCTGCACCGGACTCGAGGCGCTGGTCGTGGGGGTGCGCGCGCGGCTGCCGGAGGTGCAGGCGCGGATGCGCACGCGCCTCAACGAGCGGCTTGCGGAGCTAACCGCGAGTGTCGACAAGGAGCGCCTCGAGCAGGAGCTGGCGCTGCTGTTGCAGCGGCTCGACGTGGACGAGGAGCTCGAGCGCCTCGCGGGCCACATCAGCGAAGTGCGCCGCGTCATCGGCGCGGGCGAGCCCGCCGGCCGCCGGCTCGACTTCCTCATGCAGGAGCTCAATCGCGAAGCGAACACCCTGTCTTCGAAGTCCCAGGATCTGGAGACCACGCGCAGCGCCGTGGACATGAAGGTCCTGATCGAGCAGATGCGCGAGCAGGTGCAGAACGCGGAGTAGTGCGTTTCCCGCCCAAGTCCGCCGCCCGCAGCCCCGCCGGGCCAGTGGGAAGAGTTGACTGAGTCGCCCGCGCCAGCGCAAAACGCTCATGATGATCCGCGAATTCCGTATCGGAGAGGAGCTGGCTCTGCGCGAGGTCTTTCACTCGTCGGTGCACGAGCTTGTCGCGGCCGGATCGTCGGCTAGGGCGACCTCGGGACCCGCGGTTACATCGACCACCTGTATGTGGCGGGCGCGCATGCGCGTCGCGGCGTTGGGAGCGCCTTGATCCGGCATATTTGCAGCGTGGCCGAACAGCGCGGAATTTCGCAACTGACGTCCGACGTCAGTCTTTGCGCGGAATCATTCTTCGCGCGCCACGGGTTTTCGGTTGTTGAACGGCGAACGCTTGTGGTGGGTACCGTCGAGATGACAAACGCACGTATGTGCCGGAAACTCGTGGCCGATCCTGCGCCAGGCCCCCACACCGAGCCGTCCCCCAGGACATGCCCGCACTGATCACCCCGCCGCTCGCGCTCTACGTGCACTTCCCGTGGTGTGATCGCAAATGCCCGTACTGCGATTTCAACTCCTACACGTTGAACGGCGAGCTGCCGCACGGCGCGTACCTGCAGCGGCTGATACGCGATCTCGAGGCACAGGCGCCGCAGGTCGCCGGGCGCGAAGTGCACAGCATCTTTCTCGGTGGCGGCACGCCGAGCCTGTTTGCGCCGCAGGCGATCGGCGAGTTGCTCAGCGCGGCACGAGCGCAGCTCAGCCTCGCGGACCGCCTCGAGGTGACTCTGGAAGCGAACCCGGGCGCCATCGAACGCGGCGCGTTTCGGGAATACCGGGCGGCCGGCGTGACGCGCGTATCGCTCGGGGCGCAGAGCTTCGATCAGGAGAGGCTCACCGCCCTGGGGCGCATTCATTCGCCTGCCGAGACGCGCTTCGCGGCTGCGGAGTTGCACGCCGCGGACCTTGGCAATTTCAATCTCGATCTCATGTACGCGCTGCCGGGGCAGGACTGCGCCGCTGCGGTGCGCGATGTCCAGGAAGCTGTCGAGCTCGGCCCGGCGCACCTGTCGCACTACCAGCTCACGCTCGAGCCCGGGACGGTGTTCGCCGCGCGCCCGCCGCCGCTGCCGGATGATGACACCGCCGCGGCGATGCTCGATGAGTGCGCCGCGCTCCTCGAGGACGCGGGCTTCGCACAATACGAGGTGTCGGCGTACGCGCGCGCGGGGCAGCAATGCCGCCACAACCTCAACTACTGGACTTTCGGCGACTATCTCGGTGTCGGTGCCGGCGCGCACGGCAAGCTGACGTTCCCGCAGGCTGGCCAGATCGTGCGCACCGTGCAGCCGCGCGAACCGCGCCGCTATCTGGCCGCCTCCGACGCCGAGCTCACGCGCCGCGTGATTCCCGCGCGCGAGCTGCCGTTCG
Source organism: uncultured Steroidobacteraceae bacterium (assembly GCA_955652795.1). GTDB lineage: Bacteria > Pseudomonadota > Gammaproteobacteria > Steroidobacterales > Steroidobacteraceae > 13-2-20CM-66-19. Next base: position 3,882 of record CATPBQ010000082.1, read on the forward strand.
AATTCATGCTGAACGCGCTGCGGCTGACCGGCGGATTCGATGCGGCGACGTTCGCGCAGCGCACCGGGCTTGCCTGGCAGGAGATTGCGGCGCCGATGGAAGCTGCGATCGCGCGGGGCCTGATCGTGCGCACCGCGACGGGCTACCGGCCGAGCGAGCTGGGGCTGCGATTCCTCAACGACGTACTGCTCGGATTCATGCCGGAAAGCCCGAAATTGCCCGGTTCTTCTGCGTTGTCAATCGGCGTTTCCGGCGCCCGGGCAGGCAACTCCCGGCCTTTATTCACAGCCCCTGGGCGCGTTGTCGCAGAATGAGCAAATTACAGGGTAAACCGGCCAAGCCGCTGGACAAGATGTCCGTAACCCCTTGAGGGCACAGGTTAAAAACGAATGCTCATTTTTTGATCAAGGTAACAAATATGCAATCTGACTGCGTCATCGCAGCCCCGCGGAGGGCTCTGTCCACAGAGTTGTCCACAGCTTCTGTGGATAAGGAACCCTCTGAAACGGCGGGGTCATTCAAGAAGCTTGAGGGCGCGCGACACTGCCGCTAAACTCCCGCGCCCTTTATTTGTGTGTTTGACGCCCCATTGACGGGTGAGCGTTTTCGTAAAACACCGTGAGCACGCCATGAAAGCCGCCATACATCCCGAGTACAAGGAGATCACCGTCACCTGCACGTGCGGCAACACGTTCAAGACGAGTTCGACGCTCGGACATGATCTGCAGGTCGAGGTGTGCTCGAACTGCCATCCTTTCTATACCGGCAAGCAGAAGATCGTCGACACCGCGGGCCGCGTGGACAAGTTCCGCAAGAAGTACGCCGCCGCCGCGGGCGGCGCCAAGTAAGTCGCGCGGCCGATCCTGTCCGGGCCAGGTGCGCGGAACTTCGGCGCCCGGCAATCGATCTACTGGCAGAGCCTTTCGGGGCGCGCTGCGGGAACGGCAGTTCCCTGACAGCCGCAGCACGTGCCTGAGCTGGCCTCAGCCGAAGGGGAGTCGCCTCATGCGCCGCACACTCGCCCCCGCCTTTGCCTGCGCCGCCGCGCTCGCGGCGGGCAGCTGCGCCACCAATCCGGAAAGCGGGTCGCACCACGTCGTCTTCACCTCCGTGAAAGGCGAGCAGGAGAGCTCGCGGCGCATCCACCAGGAAATCGTGAAGTTCTACGGCCTGTACCAGGACCAGGCGCTGCAGGACTACGTGCAGATGGTCGGCACGCGCGTCGCGCGCAACACGCCGATCGCGGACTGGGACTTCAAGTTCTTCGTGCTCGACGACGACTCGATCAATGCCTTCACCATCGGCGGCGGTTACGTCTACGTCCACCGCGGGCTGCTGCCGTACCTGAACTCCGAAGCCGAGCTGGCCACGGTGCTCGGGCACGAGATCGGTCACGACGTCGCACGCCATCCGGCACGCAGCCAGGCGCGCGGCGTGATGCTCGGCGTGGGTGCGCTGGCCA
>CATPBQ010000083.1 GCA_955652795.1 uncultured Steroidobacteraceae bacterium
AGCTGGCCGACCACGCGCATGGCGTCGGGGCTGGCGATCACGCGATCGAAGTTGATCTCGCCGGCCTTCACCTTGGCCGCCAGATCCTCCAGCCCGACGATGTCCGCGCCGGCGGCCTTCGCCAGCTCCTGGTTCTTGCCGGACGTGAACACCGCCACGCGCACCGTCTTGCCGGTGCCATGCGGCATCACGGTCGAGCCGCGCACCTGCTGATCGGACTTGCTGGCGTCGATGCCGAGATTCACGGCTGCATCCACCGTTTCGGCGAACTTGGCGGTGGCGAACTCCTTCACCAGCTTCAGCGCCTCGTCCACCGGATACTGTTTGCCCGGAGTGAGCTTCGCCTTCCAGGCCTTGACACGCTTAGGAATCGCCATGCTCAGACTCCTTCCACGTCGACGCCCATGCTGCGCGCGCTGCCCGCAATGGTGCGGACTGCGGCGTCCAGATCGGCGGCGGTGAGGTCGGGCTGCTTCATCCTGGCAATCTCTTCCAGCTGCTGGCGGGAGATCTTGCCCACCTTGGCGGTGTTGGGGGTGCCGCTGCCTTTTTCAATGCCTATCGCCTTGCGGATGAGCACCGCGGCGGGCGGCGTCTTCATGACGAAGGTGAAGCTGCGGTCGCTGTACACCGTGATGACCACCGGGATCGGCAAGCCCTTCTCCGTCTTCTGGGTCTGCGCGTTGAACTGCTTGCAGAACTCCATGATGTTCACGCCCTGCTGGCCCAGCGCCGGCCCGATCGGGGGCGAGGGGTTCGCGGAGCCTGCCGGCACCTGCAGCTTGATGTAGCCCGTTACTTTCTTGGCCATTCCATACCTCTCCTCAGGTCCTCAGGCCTTTTCGACCTGCGAGAAATCCAGCTCCACCGGTGTGGAGCGCCCGAGAATCTGCACCGCCACCTGCAGGCGGTTCTTTTCGTAGTTCACGCTCTCGACGACGCCGTTGAAGTCGTTGAACGGCCCGTCGACCACGCGCACCACTTCGCCCGGCTCGAACAGCACCTTCGGCCGCGGCTTGTCCACACCCTCTTCGACGCGCCGCAGGATCTGGTTGGCTTCCTTGTCGGTGATCGCCGCGGGCTTCTCCGGCGTGCCGCCGATGAAGCCGAGCACCTTGGGCACATCGCGCACCAGGTGCCAGGTCTCCTCGTCCATCTCCATCTGCACCAGCACGTAGCCGGGATAGAACTTGCGCTCGCTCTTGCGCTTCTGGCCGTCGCGCATCTCGACGACTTCTTCCGTCGGCACCAGGATCTCGCCGAAGCGCGTCTCGAGCCCCGCGCGCCGGATGCGCTCCTTGAGCGACTCCGCCACGCGGTGCTCGAAGTTAGAATAGGCGTGCACCACGTACCACCTGAGCGCCACGATCAGCTCCCCTGCCCGGTTATCAGCTTCGTGGCCCAGGCGAGCCCCAGGTCGAGCAACCAAAAAAATATTCCCGCCACGACCACGAAGATGAACACGACCAGGGTCGTCATGCCGGTCTCCTGGCGGCTCGGCCACACGATCTTGCGCAACTCGACGCGCGCCAGCTCCACGAACTGACGAAACTCGTGGCCGTAGCGCGAGAACGCCAGCACCAGCGCCGCGAGCGCCAAGCTCCCCGCCACCGGCAGCCAGCGCAGCCAGGCGGCGCGGCCGGCGAGCACGTAATAACCCGCGACGCCGCCGATCACGATCAGGATCGCGACAGCGAGCTTCACCTTGTCCGCCGTGCCGGCGTCCTGAACTTTGATTTCGTCTGTCATATCAACCGCTGGCAGGCCAGGAGGGAATCGAACCCCCAACCTGCGGTTTTGGAGACCGCCGCTCTGCCAATTGAGCTACTGGCCTGTTTCATTGGCTGAAATTGCCTGCGGCAATTTCAGCGGACTCACTGCGTCGCCCGCGGGCAAAAAGCGTGGTTTTTGCCCGCTGCGGCATCACTTCAGGATCTTCGTCACGACGCCGGCGCCGACGGTTTTACCGCCCTCGCGGATCGCAAAGCGCAGCCCATCTTCCATGGCAATCGGGCTGATCAGCTCGATCGTCATCTTGATGTTGTCCCCGGGCATGACCATCTCCACCCCCGCGGGCAGCTCGATCGTGCCGGTCACATCGGTGGTGCGGAAATAAAACTGCGGCCGGTAGCCCTTGAAAAACGGCGTATGCCGCCCGCCCTCCTCCTTCGCCAGCACGTACACCTCGCACTCAAAGTGCGTGTGCGGGGTGATGCTGCCGGGCTTGGCCAGCACCTGCCCGCGCTCGACTTCCTCGCGCTTGGTGCCCCTCAAGAGCACCCCCACGTTATCTCCCGCCTGCCCCTCATCCAGGAGCTTCCTGAACATCTCCACCCCGGTGCACACCGTCTTCACCGTGGCCTTCAACCCCACGATCTCCACCTCATCGTTCACCTTGACGATGCCGCGCTCGATGCGCCCGGTCACCACCGTACCGCGCCCGGAGATCGAGAACACATCCTCCACCGGCATCAGAAACGGCTTGTCCACCTCGCGCTTGGGGATCGGGATGTACTTGTCCATCTCCTCCACCAGCTTCACCACCGAGGGCACCCCCAGCTCCCCCTTGTCCCCCTCCAGCGCCTTCAGCGCCGAGCCCACCACGATCGGGGTCTTCTCGCCAGGGAATTTTTTTTTTTTTTTTAGGTCGAGCACCTAGATCTACACCAGCTCCAACAGCTCCTTGTCATCCACCATGTCCGCCTTGTTCATGAACACCACCATGTACGGCACTCCCACCTGGCGTGCCAGCAGGATGTGCTCGCGCGTCTGCGGCATCGGCCCATCCGCCGCCGACACCACCAGAATCGCCCCGTCCATCTGCGCCGCCCCCGTGATCATGTTCTTCACGTAGTCGGCGTGCCCCGGACAGTCCACGTGCGCGTAGTGCCGCGCCACGCTCTCGTACTCCACGTGCGCCGTGGCGATCGTGATCCCCCGCTCCCGCTCCTCCGGCGCCTTGTCGATCTGG
>CATPBQ010000084.1 GCA_955652795.1 uncultured Steroidobacteraceae bacterium
GGCTCGAGCGCGGCGAGCGGCCAGCGCCGGCCGATATGCGCAGCAAGCTCCTTCGACGGTACCACCAGCTCGGAGCGCCAATGGTTGCGGTTGCCGACGTCCATGTACTCGATGAAACGCACGATCACGCCGGTGCCGCGGAAGCGCTCCACCAGCTCAAGCACCGTGTGATCGTTCACGCCGCGCTGCACGACGGCGTTGATCTTGATGGGCGTCAGTTCCGCGCGGCGCGCCTGCTCGATGCCCGCGAGCACCTCATCGACGCCGCCGAAACCACCGCTCATGCGGGCAAACACCCCGGCGTCCAGGCTGTCGAGACTCACGGTGATGCGCTTCAGCCCCGCCGCCTTGAGCTCGCTCGCGTAGCGTGCCAGCAGCACGCCGTTGGTGGTGAGCGCGACGTCCTCGACGCCCGCGATGGTCGTCAGGTCGCCGACCAGGTCGGGGAGGTTCGCGCGCAGCAGCGGCTCCCCGCCCGTCAGGCGCAGCTTGCGCACGCCGAGGTGCACAAAGAGCCGCGCCAGTCGCACGATCTCGTCGAACGACAGCCGTTCCTGCGATCCGAGGAAGCGGTACTGCTCGTGATAGGTCTCGCGCGGCATGCAGTACGGGCAACGGAAGTTGCACCGGTCCATGACCGAGATGCGCAGGTCGCGCACCGGGCGGGCGAACGTGTCCCGCGGCGCGGGCAGCGCGTTCAGGGGGACGATGACCTCGCGGATGGACATGCTCTTCCACAGTATGCGCACCGCAGGGGGCAATGGCTATCGGTCGAAGGGGAGGTGTCGGCGGGCTTCCCCGGGCATTCAAGGCGTTACGACCACCGATAGACCCGCGTCACGAACCCCTTGGTGTAGGTGTTGGGGCCCGGCGGCAGCTCGACAAAGCCACCCGTCCCGGCGAGCGCCGTGAAGTCCCCGGAGCCGTTGGTGGGAGCGGGCACGGCCCAGCTCCGCCCCCAGTCGTCCTGCTCGAAGCGCACCGGCAGGAAGTACGTGAGCGGTGCCGTCACGGTCACGGGCGCAGCGAGCGCGATGCGCTCCGCCGGCGGCGGATTCTGACCGAGGCTGCCGCACAGCGCCGGCAGGACGTAGCGTGTCAGGCACACCAGCGTTGAGACCGGGTTACCGGGCAGGCCAAACACGGCCGCTCCCGAAGGCGCGACGCCGAACCACAGCGGTTTCCCGGGCCGTTGCGCCACCTTGTGAAAAATCGCGCGCACACCGAGCTCTTCCAACACCTTTGGCACGAGGTCGAACTTGCCCATGGACACACCGCCCGACAGCACCAGCACGTCGTGGGTCTCCAGGTGAAATCTCAGCCGCTCGCGCAGCTCCTGGCTGTCGTCCTGGATGTGATCGTCGGCTACGCGCTGAAAGCCGCGCTCGCGCAGCGCACTCACGATCGCGTAGGCGTTTGAGCGCCGCACCTGGTGAGCGAGCACCGGCTCGCCGGGTTCGACCAGCTCGTTACCGGTGGAGATGACGGCGAGCATCGGCTGACTGCTCACGCGGATGCGCGCCATGCCGGCGGACGCGGCGATGGCGATCTCCGGGGCGCGCAGCCGCACACCCGATGACAGGAGCAGCGTCCCCTGGCGCGTGTCGCTGCCGCGGCGGTGAACGTGCTGCCAGGGCTCGACACGCCCGCCCGGCGCGAGCGCCACCTGTCCGCGCGCGACGCTCAGTTCCTCGACGGGTATCACGCTGTTGCAGCCCAGCGGGAGCACCGCACCGGTCATGACCTCGATACAGTCTGCGGCGGCAACGAGCGTCAACGGCGGGTCGCCGGCGGCCTGGGTCGCCTGAACACGGAACGAGCGCGTACCGGCGCCGACCGCCTGGCTGTCGAGCGCAACCCCATCCATAGCGACGCGATCGAAGGGCGGTTGGTCGCGCTCGGCGTAGATGTTCTCGCGCAGCACCGTGCCGGCGCATTGCGCGAGCGGCAGCGACTCGATCGGCAGGCACTGCAGGTGCTGCCCGATCAGCAGGTCCGCCTCAGCCGGTGTGAGCACTCAGCTCTTCTTGTCGGTCCTTGCCTTGAAGACCTTCACTTGCTCATTAAAGCGATCGGCAATGCTCTGCAGCTGATCGATTGCGGCGTTGTGTTTCTGGGCCTCGACCTTCTGCATGTCCGCTTTCTGCTGCGGCTTGAGCTGGTCGCCCCCTTTGGTGACGGCTGCTTCGAGCTCGTGGTCGATGCAGCTCACGTAGTCGTTGATCGCCTTGTCGTATTCCCTGACGGCTTTCTGTCCCGTGACCATTTCCTCGAGGGTCGCGGAGGAGCCGTCCGGGAGCTTTTCCGGAGCTGCCGGGTAGGGGCAGTCGGCGTGCACCGGTGCCGCTGTGAGCGCCGCGGTGAGCGCCATCGCAAAAAATGCCTTCATGACCAGATCCTGAAAACCCATGAATCGGACCGCTATCTTAAGAGGCGCTTGCCGCCCAAGGCTACTATGGCCTGGGGCGCTGCGCGGCGCGCCCGGCCCCGGGTGCGCGCCGCGGCGGACACCGAAAGCAATCCCGGGCGTGGTCGTTCACCACTCCGACCGCCTGCAGGAACGCATACACGATGGTCGTGCCCACGAAGCGAAAGCCGCGTTTTACGA
>CATPBQ010000085.1 GCA_955652795.1 uncultured Steroidobacteraceae bacterium
CATCAGCCCCGACCACCCGCGCGTGGCGTTCCTGACGGCGCAGATTGGCGCGCAACGCGAACGCGTGGTGCTCGACAAGGCGCAACACGCCGCCGCAACCGGCAACGTCGCCGGTGCCCTCGCGGTCCTCGATGACGCCGCGCGCGGCGGGCATCACTCGACGCTGGTCGCGGAGGCGCGCGAGCAATTCGCGCAGAAGCAGGTCGACGAACGCGTGACGGAAGTTCTCAGGCGCGGCCGCGAGGCGTTGGTGCGCGGGCAGCTCATCGAGCCGCCCGAGCAGAATGCGCGCTTCTTCATCGAGTCGGCCCGCGCGCTCGCCCCCGGCGACGCCGGCGTGCAGCAGGCGATGCAGGAACTCATCGCGCGCCTGAAGGCCGAGGCCGCCCAGGCGCTCACCGCCGGCAACCCGGACCAGGCGGACATCTGGGCGGCCGCGGCGGCCGATGCGGGAGCGGCACGGGCCGACCTCGCGCCCCTGCGCGCCGAGGCACAGCGGCTGCGCGGCGCCACCCAAGCCGATTCGCTCGCGCACCTCGAGCTGCTCTTCAACCAGCGCCTCACCGAAGGAAGGATCACCGACCCCGCCGCCGACAGCGCCAAGTCCTACCTGGCGCAGCTGGTGCAGGCGGATCCGCAGCATCCTTCGACGCAGCTCGCGCGTACGGCTTTCGACACCCGCGTGCTCGATGAAGCGCGCGGGGCCGTGCGCGCGCAGGACTATGCCGGCGCACGCCGCTGGCTCGCCGAAGCCCGCGCAGCCGGCGCCGACCCGGCGAGCATCGGCGCGCTCGACGCCGCCATCGGCGCCGCGCAGGATGAGGCGCAGCGGGCCAGCAGCTATGTCAGCGCGAGCGCCATGACCCGCACGCGCTACGTGCCACCGCAGTTTCCCCCCGACGCGAGCCAGCGCGGGATCGATGGCTGGGTGGACCTGCAGTTCGTCGTCAACACCGACGGCTCGGTCGGCGACCTCACGATCGTCGGCGCCCAACCGGCCGGCATCTTCGAACAGGCGGCGCTCGATGCCGTGCGCCACTGGCACTACCAGCCCGTGGTGCGCGACGGGCAGTCCGTCAGCCAGCGCGCCCGGGTGCGGGTGCGCTTTGCGATTCGGCGATGAACGCGCGGCGTATGAGCTCCCCCGCCCGGGTGCTGGTCGTCGACGACGACGTGCGCTACGGCGAGTGGCTGCGTCATCACCTGGACGTGCTATGTCCTCAGGCGAGCGTCAGCATGCTGAATCGCTCCGAATTCGAGCGCTGGTGCACCACGTTCTCGGGCCGCGACTGCGACCTGCTGTTGCTGGCCGCCCTATTCGGCGCGAGCCCCGAGGACCCGCAGTCGCAGGGGCTGTCGCTGTTGCGCCGCCTGCGCGCTCAGCCGGCGACGCCCGCGGTCATCGCGCTGGCCGAAGACGGTAACGAGCTCACCGCGGTGCGCGCCCTGCAACTGGGTGCGGTCGACTACCTGCCCAAGCGTCTGCTGACGCCCGAGCGCCTGAGTACCGCCGTGCGCGTTGCACTGCGGCGCGTCGAACGGCGCGTGGCGCGGCGCCTTACCAGCCTGGCGAACCTGTCGCGCGAGCAGGCGCTGCAGGCGCCTGCCGCGCAAGGGCCAGCGCCAGGCGCCGGCGCGCCGCTGGCCGAAGGCGGCCATGGCGCCCGGAAGCGCGCGGCGAAGGCTGCCGAGGCCGTCTCCGGGTCGGAGCTGCAGGGCGCGGACGTGGCGGCGCTGCTCGCGGGCGCGAACGCCGAGGTGATTCCGGGTTACACGCTGCGGCTGAAGATCGGCGAGTCGGAAAAGGCGGTGGTATATCTCGCCACCAGCGCGCACCGCGGACATAACGTCGCGCTCAAAGTGTGCAAGACGCTGCGCGACGAAGCGGCCGGGCGCCAGTTCCTCGAGCGCGAGTACACGGCGGTCATGGCAGTCAGAAGCCCGCTGGTCGTGGAGATCTACGACTACGGCGTGCACGCCGGTTTCGAATACCTGGCGATGGAGTACCTGCCGCGCGGCGATCTGAAGGCGCGTATCCAGCGCGGCGTGAGCGAGCGCGAGGCGCTGCATTTCGTGGCGCAGATCGCCGCCGCCCTGCAGGTGGTGCACGAGGCGGGACTGGTGCACCGCGATCTGAAGCCGCCGAACGTGATGCTGCGCGAGAACGACGCCGTGGCTCTGATCGACTTTGGCCTGGCGCGCTCCCTCGACGGCCACACCGTGAGCACGCAGACCGGTGTGTTGCTCGGATCGCCGTATTACATGAGTCCCGAGCAGGCGCTCGGCGAGCCGCTCGATGCACGCTCGGATTTCTACAGTCTCGGGGTCATCTGCTACGAAATGCTGACCGGACAGAAGCCCCACACCGGCAGCACCGCCATGGAAGTGCTGCAGCAGCACGTCAGCGCACCGTTGCCGGCGCTGCCGGCCGAGCTGGCGCGCTACCAGCCGCTGCTCACGGGGCTGCTGGCGAAGTCCCGCGCCGAGCGCCCGGGCAGCGCTCAGGAGATCATCGCCGCCGCCGCCGCACTGCGCGCGGGCGCAGCAGGCAAGGCACAGTCACAGTCGAGCGCGGCCTAGCTAGGGGTCGGCTCGAACGCTGCGACCGCGCTGCTGAAAGGCGCGTCCCAATGCGAGCGCCAGCACGGTCCACACGGCCGAAATCCCCGCGCCCAGCCAGCCGATCGCCGTCGGCCCGGCGCCGAACCCGCCGGTGAGCCCCTTGTAGAGCGAACCGCTCAGCGCATCCCCGCCGCGATAGGCGAAGGTGTCGATGAGGCTCTTTGCCTGGTATTTCTCCTCGCGGCTCACCACGGTGAACAGCGAGTCGCGGCACGGCCGCGTGATGGCGTAGTCGGTGACACGGCGCACGGCGTACACCAATACCAGCACCATGAAAACCGGCGCCAGCGCGAACAGCGCGTAGCCGAGTGTCATGATGAGCGGCACCGAGGCCAGCAGGGCGCGCATGCCGAACCACTTGAACAGCCGGCCGAACAGCAGGAACTGGATCGTCAGCGATGCGGCCTGCACGTAGAAATCGATGCCGGCAAAGAAGCGCGTGCGCTCATCAGCGTTGCTGAACGCCTTGGCGACGAACGCCTGCTGCTCGAGGTACAGGAACGTCGACACCCACGTCATGAGCAGCACGAACGCCGCGATGCCGAGCAGGTAGGGCGAGCGCACCACCTGTACGAATGCGGCGAACACGCCGCCGCCGACCGCGCCGTCCGCGCGTTGCGCACCGACGCTATCCTGCATCGCGGCTGTGGGCTGCGGCGCGTGCGCGGCCTGCCGACGCTGCCAGCGGATGACCAGCGCCATGAACAGCAGCGACACCAGCAGCAGCCCGGCGGAGAGCGGCAGAAGATTAATGGCACCGATCGGCACGGCGAGCTTGCGATCGATGAGCGGGCCAATCAGCCCGCCGGTGCTGGCGCCCGCCCAGATGAAACCGAACAGACGGCCCGCCTGCTCACGGCTGAACACGTCCGCCATCAGGCTCCAGAACGCCGCCACCACGAACAGATTGAACACGCTCACCCACACGAAATAGCTGCGCGCGATCCAGATGTGGTCCGCCTGCACGCGGAACCACACCCAGAAGATGAGCAGGTTGGCGGCGAAGAAGCCGTACACCCACGGCAGAAACACGGAGCGCGGGAAGCGCGAGGTGAGCCAGCCGTACAGCGGCTGCAGCAGCAGCATGACGACGAACACGCCCCAGAACAGGTAGGGAATGTTTTCCAGCCCCGAGGTGATGCCGAGCGCATCGCGCACCGGCCGCAGGATGGTGTAGCTCGAGAACATGCACAGCAGTGTCGCGAACGACGCCAGCAGCACCGGTGCCTCACCGGGCTGCAGGACGACGAGGCGCCGCAGCAGCTGGCTCATGAGGCGATCAGCCAACGGTCGTGGCCCCGACGATGATTCTCACCCGCAGCTCCCCGGTGTTTCCTGCGCGCGTAAACCGCTAGTGTGCCACAGCCCCGGCGCGTCACGGGCTTGACGGCCTAACAGCCCGGGTGGCACCCTTCTGCGGGCACCTGCCGTGGAGACCAGCATGAAAAGAAGAAGCTTCTGCACAGCGGGGCTCGCCGCACTCGCTGCAACATCGCTCCCTTATCGCCGGGTGCTCGGCGCCGTTGCCGGCGGGGAAATCCCCGCGATGGGACTCGACGGCCGGCAACTGACTCTCAAATCCGCCGACGTCGAGGACCTGCGCGCGGGGCTGCGCGGTGAGCTCATCACCGCCGACCAACCCGGCTACGACGCCGCACGCAGGCTGTGGAACCCGGCATTCGATCGCAAGCCGGCACTCATCGTGCGCTGCGTGGGAGCGGCGGACGTCAGACGCGCGCTGAGTTTCACGGCCGCGCACGGCCTTTTGACCGCGGTGCGCGGCGGGGGCCACAGCGTGTCGGGCCAGTCCGGGTGCGACGGCGGGCTGGTCATCGACGTCTCGCCCATGCGTGCGGTGACGGTCGATCCGATCGCCAGGGTGGCGCGCGTGGAGGCGGGCGCGCTGCTCGGCCAGCTCGACCGCGAATCGCTGGCGTTCGGGCTCGCCACACCCGTCGGTACCGTTGCCGACACGGGCGTGGCGGGATTGACGTTGGGCGGCGGGGTCGGACGCATCGGCCGCAGGTTCGGGCTCACGTGCGACAACCTCACCGGCGCGGAGCTGGTGACGGCGGACGGCAAATGGCTGCGCGTCAGCGCTGCCGAGAATCCGGATCTGCTGTGGGCCCTGCGCGGCGGCGGCGGCAACTTCGGCGTGGTGACCTCGTTCAAGTTCCGCCTGCACGAGGTCACACCGATAATGTATGGTGGGGAGATCACCTACGCGTTCGCGGATGCGCGTCAGCTGCTGCGCGGCCTCGCGGACGTGAGCGCGGCTGCGCCCGATGAGTTGTATGTGGACATGGCCATGGGTACGGCCCCGCAGGGCGCGCGCTGGCTGGGACTCACGGTCTGCTACTGCGGTCCGCGCGCCGATGCGGAGCGAGTGGTCGCGCCGCTGCGCAAGATCGGCAAGCCGCTCAAGGACGAGCTGGCCGTGGCGCCGTACGCAACGCTGCAGGGCAGCGCCGACCTGCGCGGCATCAGCCCCCTGGGCGCCTACGGCAAGGGCGGGCTGGTCTACGGCATTACGCCCACCCTCATCGATACCATGGTCGAGTTCACCGAGAGTTCGCCGTCGGACGGCGCGATGATGTGGATGCAGCATCAGGGCGGCGCGATCAGCCGCGTGGCGCCCAAGGGCACCGCGTACTTCAACCGCGGAGCGAGTCACAACGTTGGGGTATTCGCGTCCTGGAAGATGCCGCCCGGGGACACCGAGCGCGAGATCGACTGGGTGCGGCGCGCCTGGGCGAAGATCGAGCCGCAGACGCGCGGCCAGTACGTGAATCTCGCCGCGAGCGACGATCGTGAGGCGCGCGTGCATGCCGCTTACGGCGACAACTACCCGCGCCTCGCGGCGCTCAAGAAGCGTTACGATCCGGCCAACCTGTTCCGCTTGAACGCCAACATCAAGCCGGCGGCGTGAGCCGCAGCTGCGCACCTGATGCCGCGCGCGCTTGACACTCAATCGTCATGAAGGTGCAATGCGCGCTGGGGCGTGCCGCTAGCCAGGGCGAAACAAGAACCCATGCACCTCGTTGACACGACGCTGTTTTATTCGCCGACCAGCGGTGGCGTCAAACGCTATCTCACGGCCAAGCATGCCTGGCTCGCCGCGCACAGCTCGTGGGAACACACCATCGTGGTCCCCGGCCCTGAGGATCAGATCCAGCGCGGCGGACTGTGCACGCTGTCGGGTTACCCGGTGCCCGCCACGTTCAATTATCGCCTGGCGCTCAATCCGCGCCGCTGGACCCGGGTGCTCGATGCGCTCGAGCCGACGCTCATCGAGGCGGGCGACGCGTTTCACCCCGCGTGGTGCGCCTGGCGGGTCGCACAGCGTCGTGGTATTCCGGTGGTCGGCTTCTATCACTCGAACGTGCCGCAGATCATCGGCCGCCGCGTCGGCGGCGCGCTCGCCGAGCCGCTGATCGGCCGCTACGTGCGCTGCCTGTACGAGCGCTTCGATCTGGTGTTCGCTCCGAGCCGGGTGATGTGCGAGTACCTC
>CATPBQ010000086.1 GCA_955652795.1 uncultured Steroidobacteraceae bacterium
ACCTCCATGTTGGCGCGCCCGACTGGATTCGAACCAGCGACCTGCAGCTTCGGAGGCTGCCACTCTATCCAACTGAGCTACGGGCGCGTCGGGGCGGGCGATCATACGCGTCAGCGCCGGGAGCGTCTATCCGATGTCACCCGCCCCCGGAGCGCTGGTGGCGCAGGTGTTCAATGCCTCGCCATCGCCCGCGATGTCGCAGTCTCGGGTGTCAGAGTCGCCCGAGCAGCATGAGGACTACGACGATGATCAGGATCACACCGAGGACTCCGATCCCGCCGTGCCCATAGCCGTACCCGTAGCCACCGAAACGGCCACTGAAGCCGCCGGCCAGGAAAATAATCAGGAGGATTAAAAGAATGAGTCCGAGTGACATGACCGTATCTCCTCTTCTGTTAGGTCACGCTTAGAAACTCTCTCGCCACGAATGCCCGGGGATTGGCAGTATCCCATACGAGTTGTCAGCGCGGGGAGTCGAACGGCTATACTCCGCGCCCGATCGGCGCGTCCTGAGCGGATGACATCGTGAGCAAGCAGGATACCCATTTCTTCAACGTTTTCAGCCTGGTGATCGGCCTGCTGGTGGCGATCGCGGTCGGTCTGTTCGCGCTGGCGCGCATCGTCGCCAGCCACACGCAGGACCGGCAGGTGCTCACCGAAGCCGACTACAGCAAGAACGTCGATGCGCGCATCCGCTCACCGGCGCAGGAGGCCATCGCCGGCCGGGACAATTCGGCGCTCGCCATCAAGCCGGCGGAGGCAGCGGCCGCGGGCAGCGCGGTCGTGGCCGCCATGCCGAAGAACGGTACCGAGCTCTTCGAGCAGACCTGCAACGCCTGCCACGGACAGGGAATCGGCGGCGCACCCAAGGCCGGCGACAAGGCCGCCTGGGGTCCGCGCATCGCCCAGGGCAAGGCGACGCTCTACGAGCATGCCCTCAAGGGCTTTCAGGGTAGCGCGGGTCTGATGCCGCCCAAGGGCGGCCGCACCGACGCGCCGGACGACCTGGTCAAGCAAGCCGTCGATCACATGGTGCAGATGGCGCAGTAGCGCCGCCGTCGCGATCCATGCAGCGCAACATCACGGCCTCGCCCATATGCGCGGCGGTGATGGTTGTGGCGCCGTCGAGATCGGCTATGGTGCGCGCGAGCCTGAGCACCCGCTGGCGCGCCCGGCCCGAGAGTCCCCGTCGCTGCATCACCGCATCGAGCAGCCGCTTTGCGGCCTCATCCGCCACGCACCAGCGCTGCACACCGGCATCCGTGAGGCGCGCATTGCACCGCTGCTGGCGGGCGTGCTGCACGGTGCGTGCGCAGGCGATGCGAGCGGCGGCGGCGAGCGTGGTTTCCCCACAGCCCGTGGCGGCGTCGAATTCGGACGCCGCCAGCCGCGGCACCTCCACGTGCATGTCCAGCCGGTCGAGCAAGGGAGCGGAAATGCGGCCGCGATAGCGTTGCACCTCGGCCGGCGTGCAGCGGCACCCGCCCGATGGATCCCCGAGGCGCCCGCACGGACAGGGGTTCATGGCGGCAATGAGCTGAAACGCGGCCGGGTACTGAGTTTGCAGTGCGGCCCGCGACACGGCCACGACACCGGTCTCGAGCGGCTCGCGCAGCGCCTCCAGCACTGCTCGCTCGAACTCCGGCAACTCGTCCAGAAACAACACGCCGTGGTGCGCGAGGCTGATCTCCCCGGGACGCGCACGGGCGCCGCCGCCCACGAGCGCTGCCGCCGAGGCGCTGTGGTGCGGAGCGCGGAACGGGCGTTGCCCGAGGCACTCGGGTGTGAAGCCCGCGGCGCTCACCGCGGCCACGGCGGCCACCTCCAGCGCCTCGCTGTGCGTCAGGGGCGGCAGCAGTCCCGGCAAGCGCTGCGCCAGCATGCTCTTGCCCGAGCCGGGCGGACCGATCATGAGGAGGCTGTGCGCGCCGGCGGCCGCGATGATGAGCGCGCGCTTGGCCTGCAGCTGCCCGCGCACCTCGGCAAGATCCAGAGGCACACCGCGCCCGGGCCCTTCATCCCTGTGCGGCGCGCGGCTGTGCGGCGGCGGACAGGGCGACAGGGGCGCGGCGCCGGTGAGGTGCGCACACACCTCGAGCAGGTGACTCGCGGCGCGCACCTGCGCCGGTGCCACGGCGCAGGCTTCGGCGGCATTGGCGCGCGGCACCACGAGCTCGTGGCCGTGCCGCGCGGCGTGCGCCGCCGCGAGCAACAGGCCGCGCACGGGCCTGAGCTCTCCGGTCAGACCCAGCTCGCCGTAGAACTCGCCCGCCACGCAAGTCCCGCGGGCTTCAGCCGGCGCGCGAATCTGACCGGACGCCAACAGAATTCCGAGCGCGATCGGCAGATCGAAGCGTCCGCCCTCCTTGGGCAGATCGGCGGGAGCGAGACTTACGGTGATGCGGCCGGCGGGAAATTCGAAGCGCGAGTTGAGCAGCGCCGCGCGCACCCGCTCCTTGCTTTCCTTCACCACCATGGCGGGCAGGCCGACGATGCAGAAGACCGGTAGTCCGCTCGCGAGACTCACTTCGACGTGCACCAGCGGCGCGTGCAGTCCCACCTGCGCACGGCAGGCGACCCGAGCCACAGCCATGACTGCCCGGCCGCGGTGCGCTTCAGGCGCGCGGAGCGTTACGCCGGCGGCGGACCGGAGCCCGGCGCGTTGCCGGCGGCGGCGGAGCCGCTGCCTTCCAGGGCCGCGAGCCGCGCCTCGAGGGCTTCGAGCCGCGCTCGCGTGCGCTCGAGCACGCGCGTCTGGGCGTTGAATTCGTCCCGGCTCACCAGGTCGAGCTTGCTCAGGCGCTCGCGCAGCACCGCGCGGAAGTTGCTCTCGAGATCCTGCTGCATGCTGCGCAGCGCCGGCGGCACGCGCTCGAGCAGACGGCGGGCGATCTCATCGATGCGGAATGAATCCATGGGTCTCCTCATCCCTCTGCCCCGAATTGAGGCAGGGGCTTCTGCGGCAGCTCCAAAACAGTGCAGCGCGCCGGCGTCCGCGGTGCGCAAGCTGCGGAAACTGTGCCGAAAAGCGCGATGGCACGGAATCTGCACCCTGTCTGCGCGTCCCTAGCTTACGCGCCGCTGCCCGCGGGTGCAGCGGGTGTTTGTCACGCGATCGACCTGATACGGCCTTGAGTGAATTGCCGGGAGAGACTATGCCCACCGCTGCGAAGACTGCCGCAACCCTGAGCCGATCGATGGGTGTGCTCGCGATACTCGCGCCCGCTCTCACCCGGGCAGCCGACGCCCCCGTGCCGAACAAGGGCGACACCGCCTGGATGCTCACCGCCACCGCGTTCGTGTTGCTGATGTCGGTACCGGCGCTGGCGCTGTTCTACGGCGGCCTGGTGCGCACCAAGAACATGCTGTCGGTGCTGATGCAGGTGTTCGTGGGCTTCGCGCTGATCACCGTGCTGTGGTGCCTCTACGGATATTCGCTGGCGTTCACCCAGGGTAACCCGATCATCGGCGGATTCAGCCGCCTGTTCCTGCACGGAACCTTCGACTCCGCCACGCAGAGCTTCTCCATGGCAGCGACGTTCAGCAAGAACACACCGTTGTACGAGCTGGTCTACGTCGCGTTCCAGGCGACCTTCGCCGCGATTACCTGCTGCCTGATCCTGGGCTCCATCGTGGAGCGCATGAAGTTCTCCGCCGTGCTGCTGTTCCTCGTCATCTGGTTCACCTGCAGTTACTGCCCGGTCGCGCACATGGTGTGGTACTGGGCGGGGCCTGATGCCTATACCTCGGCGGACAAAGCCGCGGCGGTGAATGCCACCGCCGGTCTCATCTGGCAATGGGGCGCGCTCGACTTCGCCGGCGGCACGGTCGTGCATATCAACGCGGGCGTTGCCGGCCTGGTGGGCGCGTTCGTGCTCGGCAAGCGCATCGGCCTTGGCAAGGAGCCGATGGCACCGCACAGCCTGACCCTGACCATGATCGGTGCGTCGCTCCTGTGGTTTGGCTGGTTCGGCTTCAACGCCGGCTCGGCGCTCGAAGCGAACGGCTCCGCGGCACTCGCCTTCATGAACACCTATCTCGCCACCGCCTGCGCGGTGCTGTCGTGGATCACCGGCGAATGGATCGTGAAGGGCAAACCGTCGATGCTGGGCGCGGCGTCGGGCGCGGTCGCGGGTCTGGTCGCGATCACCCCGGCCGCCGGCAACGTCGGCATCCCCGGCGCGTTCGCGATCGGCCTGGGCGTCGGCGTGGTGTGTCTGTGGGGTGTGACCGGACTCAAGAGACTCATCAAGGCCGACGACTCGCTCGATGTCTTCGGCGTGCACGCCATCGGCGGCATTTTCGGCGCGCTGATGACGGGAATTTTCAACGCTCCCTCACTCGGCGGCCCCGGCTCCACGGTCGACTGGGTCAAGGGCACGAGCGGCTACCCCGGCATCTGGAAGCAATTCACCATTCAGCTGGAGGCGGTGTGCCTGGTATTCGCGTGGACCGCGGTCGTGACCTTCATCGCCTTCTACATCGTGAAGCGGCTGGTCGGTCTGCGGGTCCAGGAGGAAGAGGAGCGCGAGGGGCTCGACATCACCTCCCACGGCGAGCGGGCATACGACCTGTAAGCGCGCCTATGGCGGTCCGGGACCGGTTGTAGGTATGGTGTGACCCTTGGCGGCTTGGCCTGCGGCGGGTGTGACGGAGTTCAAAGGTCGCGCCGGCCGCCAGCGCCATACTTCACTGGCGGGAGGCCCTCTATGTCGCGACTGCTACCCATCATCGCCCTGATCCTGGCCGGAGCGCTCACCGTCGCCCGGGCCGACGTCTATCGCTGGATCGATGAACACGGCGAACCGCATTACAGCGATCAGTGGGTGCCGGGATCGGTGGTCATCAAGACGATCAAGCCGCACCCGTCGAGCTTCGGGTCCACGGCACGCTCGGCCGAGCAGAAGAACCTCGCGAGCTCGAACAACCGCGTCTCCACGGAGCTCAACGATCAGGCCAACGCCCGGGCGGTGCAGCAGGACATGACCAAGACACGCGACGCACAGTGCAAGGCGGCGAAGGACCGCTATATGCAGTCCATTCAGTCACGCCGCGTCTACAAGGAAAACAAGGATGGCCAGCGCGAGTACCTCTCGGACGAAGCGGCCAACGATTACCGCGAGCGGGCGCGCAAGGACGTGCTGGACCGCTGCGGCAGCGTGCCGCAGTTCAATCCCGACCAGCCGATACCCGAGCCGCAGCCCATACCCGAGCCGAAACCCATTCCCGAGCCGAAGGTAAATCCCGCCGACGCGACTTCGCCCTGAGGCGCATCTGGCACGAGGCCTCAGGGTGGAAGCGCGGCCCGCACGCGTCTGACCCGGCCGCTCTTGCGGGAGATCCGGGAAGAGTCGATTCCGTGCCCGCCACCTACGCTCTATAGTGACGCCCGCGGCCGCTCCGGCCGCACGGGGTGCAGGCAGCCATGCGCGTAGGTTTTGTCGGGCTCGGCGCCATGGGCACGCACATGGCGCGCAATCTGCACCGTGCGGGGATGCTCGCCGCGGTCTGGAACCGCAGCGCCGAGAAGGCGCGCACGCTGGCGTCTGAACTCAACGTTGCAGCTCCCGCGACGCTTGAGCAGCTGGCCGCCGGCATCGATGCGGTGGTGTCGTGCGTGTCGGCCGATGCGGACGTGCTCGAGGTCGCACGCGGCCTCGCACCGGGACTGAAGTCCGGCGCGCTCATGCTCGACTGCTCCACCATCGGCGCCGAGACCGCCCGCCAGGCGGCCGGACTCCTCGCGCCCCGCGGCGTGGAATTCCTCGATTGTCCGGTGAGCGGCGGGGTCGAGGGCGCCCGCGACGCGACGCTCGCCATCATGGCCGGCGGCACGCCGGCGGGCTTCGCGCGGGCCCTGCCGATCCTCAAGGCGCTCGGCCGCACCATCACGCACTTCGGCCCGACTGGCAGCGGCCAGGCCGCCAAGGCCACCAACCAGATCATGTGCGCGGGCATCATCGAAGCGGTCGCGGAGGCCATGGCGTTCGCGCGCGCTCAAGGGTTACCGCTCGATAAGCTGATCGACACCCTCGGCCAGGGCGCCGGCTCGAGCTGGTACTTTGTCCATCGCGCACCCAACATGGTGCGCGGCACCTTTCCGGCGGGCTTCCGGGTGCGTCTGCATGCCAAGGATCTGCACATCTGCCGCGAGATGGCGGCGCGCTTCGGCGTCGCACTGCCGGTCGTGGAGCGCATGCTCGCCGAGTACGCCGAGCTCGTGGCGCGCGGCTACGGCGATGAGGACATCTCGGCCACCTACCGGCTCAAGGCCGAGCTGTTCGAGCGCACCACCATCATGGGCGCGCCGGCCCGCGACACATGAACACCGACTCCGGCCGCGAGCCCGCGTTCTACCTGCCGGACTTCTGCACCTCGCACGCCACGCTCATCATCGTGCTCATCGTCGAGCTCACCGCGTTCGTGCTCACGCTCGCGCGGCAGAGCCTGGCGGTCGACTTCTGGACCGACCTGGTGCGCACCTCGATGTTCCTCTTGTGGATCGGACTCGCAGGCGCAGCGCTGCTGTGCGCGGTGCGCGCCCCGCTGGCGCGTTCGACGGTGGCGGTGGGTTCGGCGGTGGTGCTGGCGCTCATCACCGCGTTGGTGGCCACGGTGTCGGTGTGCGCGTACCTGATCGGGCGCACGCACATGGTCATCGACTCCGGCGGCGCGCCGTTGTTTCCCCAGGCGGCGAGCAGCTTCGCGGTGCGCAACGTGTGGATCGGGCTGGTGGTGACGGGGCTCGCGCTGCGCTATTTCTACGTGGCGCACGAGTGGCGCCGCAGCGTCGAGCTGCGCGCCGCGGCGCGCGTGCACGCGCTGCAGGCGCGCATCCGGCCGCACTTTCTGTTCAACAGCATGAACACCATCGCCGCTCTCACGCGCAGCAACCCCTCACGCGCCGAGCAGGCGGTGCAGGACCTCGCGGATCTGTTCCGCGCCACCTTGAGCGACAAGCGCGACACCATCACCCTGGCGGAAGAGCTCGAGGTCGCGCGCACCTATCAGCGCATGGAACAGCTGCGCCTGGGAGGACGGCTGCAGGTGGACTGGAAGACCGACCCGCTGCCCGCCAATGCGCTCGTACCCCATCTCATGATCCAGCCGCTGCTCGAGAACGCGATCTACCACGGCATCGAGCCGCGCGCCGAGGGCGGCACGGTGACCATTACCGGCGAGGTCGGCGGCGGGCTGGTGACCATCGTGGTGCGCAACCCGCTCGATCCCGCACCAGGGGAGCGCGACGGCAACCGCCTGGCGCTCGCCAACATCCGCGAGCGTCTGAGCCTCATGTACGGCGAGCGTGCGCTCATGAAGTCGGGGCGCTTCGATGGGGAGTACATCGTGACGCTGAGATTCCCGCTCATCGAGAAGGCCGCCGGCGTCGCCTCCGCGCAGCCGGCCTGAGCCGATGGGCGGCGCGGCCAAACTGAAAGTGCTCATCGTCGACGACGAGCCGCCGGCGCGCGAGCGGCTGCGGAGCCTGCTCGCCGAGATCGCCGACGTCGAAGTGATCGGCGAGGCCGTGAACGGCCACGAGGCCCTCCAGGAAACCCATGACCTGGCGCCGGACGTGGTGCTGCTGGACGTGCGCATGCCGGGTATGGGTGGACTCGAGGCGGCGCGGCACCTGAATGTGCTGGAAGAGCCGCCGGCGGTGATCTTCACCACCGCCTACGATCAGTACGCGGTCGAGGCTTTCGACGCCCATGCCGTGGGATACCTGCTGAAACCGGTGCGCAAGGAGCAGCTGGCCGCCTCACTCGCCCGTGCCGGCCGCGTGACACGCGCTCAGCTGCAGAGACTCGCGGCCGCCGGGGGCGAGGCGCGGCGCAGCCACATCGCGGCGCGGCATCGCGAGGGTTTGAGGCTCATCCCCATCGAGGCGGTGCAGTACTTCCTCGCCGATCAGAAATACACCACCGTCCGTCACGTGAACGGCGAGGATCTGATCGAGGATTCGCTGCGGCTGCTGGAGAGCGAGTTCGGCGCGGCGTTCGTGCGCATCCACCGCAATGCGCTGGTGGGCGTGAAATACCTCGAGCGCATCGAGCGCAATGCCGATGGCCAGTACTTCGTGCGGCTGCGCGGTTGCGAGGCGCCGCTGCAGGTGAGCCGCAGGATGGCGGGGGAGCTGAAGGAGCGGTTCAGGATCTGACCGGCATGCGGCGGGGCTCGCCGTCACCGTCAGCCGACTGCATAGCCGGCGCGAATTAAGCGACGCAGCCGGCGCTTGCCGAGAACGTTCACGGCCAGGGACAGTGCGATCAGCTGCAGATCGAGGGAAAGACTCTGTCGACGCAGGTAGAGCCGGTCGAGCCGCTCGCTCGAGCGTGCCCCGCGACCCGCCAGCAGCTGTGACAAGCCGGTAATGCCCGGCCTGGCAGAAAATCTCCAGTCGTGAGCGGCATCAGACCACCCGAGTCGCGCCACGTCCTTCGTTGTGAGGGGCCGTGGGCCGACAACGCTCATATGGCCGCGGCATACATTGACAAACTGGGGCAGTTCATCGATCCGGCTCTGGCGCAGCCACTGTCCCACACGCGTTACGTTGCTCGCGCGCATGGTGCGAAATTTCAGGATCGTGAACGGCTCGCGTCCACGGCCGACGCGAGGCTGCCAGAAGAGCGGTGGACCGCCGTCTTCGAGCCACACCGCGATAGTGACGCCGGCGACCACG
>CATPBQ010000087.1 GCA_955652795.1 uncultured Steroidobacteraceae bacterium
GCCTATCTGCAGCAGCGCGGTATGCCCGCGCGCCCCGACGATCTGCGCAGCCACGACCTGCTCACGCCCGACGCCGCCGAGCTGCCGGAGTTTCGCCTGCTGCTCGAGCGCGGTGCGCAGCGCGCCGAAGTGCCGTTGACGCCGAAACTCGCGGTCGACGACCCGGCGGTGCTGCACGCGGCTACCGCCGCGGGACTCGGCATTGGGCTGCTGCCGGAGTTCCTGTGCCGGCAGGGACTGGCCACCGGGCGGCTGAAGCCGGTGCTGTCCGAGTGGGCCGTGCCGGCGGCGGCGGCCTTGTATGCCTTGTACCCCACGGCGCTCGAGTCCGATCCGCGGGCGCAGCAGTTCGTGGATTTCCTGGCCGCGAACATCGTGCCGGCGCTGGCGCTGCCCACGCCGGCGCGCGCGCCTGCGGCGCAATCCCGCGCACGCGAGTCCGGGGCATAGTGAGTGCGGGCCTGGCCGCGGGCGCCCCAGGCTGCGCGCGGATTCTCAACAGCGCAACGCACGCGAGCTTACCCGCGGATCGGGTGGCGGCGGACCCGCTACACTAGCCGTGCCGTCGGGACCTGACGGGCGGAGGAATCGACCATGTACCGCGCGCCTTTGCGTGAAATGCGCTTCGTGCTCGAGGAGCTCCTGGGCGCGGGCAGCCTGAGCGCATCCGCGCAGCTCGCCGACTATTCGGATGAGCTGGCACGCTCGGTGCTCGAGGAGGCGGCGCGTTTTGCCGAGACCGTGCTCGATCCCCTGAACCGCCAGGGGGACATCCACGGGGCACGCTGGACGGCGGAGGGCGTGCTCACGGCACCGGGGTTTCGCGAGGCCTACAAGCAGTTCGTGGCGGGCGGCTGGCCGGGCCTCGGCGCCGAGCCGCAGTTCGGCGGTCAGCGCGTGCCGCGCGTGCTGGTCAGCGCGGTGGGGGAGTTCTGGGGCTCTGCCTGCCTCGCCTTCAAGTTAGGTCCGATGCTGACGCACGGCGCCGTGCACGCGCTCAACCTGTGCGGTTCGGCAGCGCAGAAACAGCAGTACCTGCCGAGGATGATCAGCGGCGAGTGGACCGGCACCATGGTGCTCACCGAGCCGCAGGCGGGCTCGGATCTCGGGCAGGTGCGCACGCGCGCCGTGCCCGATGGCGATCACTACCGGCTGTTCGGGCAGAAGATCTTCATCACCTGGGGCGATCATGATCTCAGCGCGAACACCGTGCACATGGTGCTCGGGCGCATCGAAGGCGCGCCGCCCGGGGTAAAGGGTATCTCGCTGTTCATCGTGCCGAAGGTGCTGGTGAACGCCGACGGTTCGCTCGGCGCGCGCAACGATGTGCGCTGCCTGTCGATCGAGCACAAGCTCGGCATCCACGCGAGCCCGACCTGCGTGCTCGCCTTTGGCGAGAAGAACGGCGCGGTCGGCGATCTCGTGGGCGAGCCCGGGCGCGGCCTCGAGTACATGTTCGTCATGATGAACAGCGCGCGCCTGTCGGTGGGGAGCGAGGGCTACGCAGTCGGTGAGCGCGCCTTGCAGCGCGCGGCGCAGTGGGCGCGCACGCGCGTGCAGGGCAAGCCGCCGGTGGCGCAGGGCGCCGGCCCGGCGCCGATCATCCATCACCCCGACGTGAAGCGCATGCTCCTCATGATGAAGTCGCAGACCGAGGCGTCGCGTGCGCTCATCCTCTATAACGCCTTTCAGTTTGACCTGGCCACCTGCAGCGAGGATGAGAAGATGCGCCGCGCCGCCCAGGGCCGCGGCGAGCTCCTCACGCCGATCGTCAAGGGCTGGTGCACGGAAATCGGCAACGAGGTCGCTGGCATCGGTGTGCAGGTTCACGGCGGCATGGGCTTCATCGAGGAGACCGGCGCCGCGCAGTACATGCGCGACGTGCGCATTACGACCATCTACGAAGGCACCACCGGCATCCAGTCGAACGATCTCATCGGCCGCAAGCTCGGCCACGATCGCGGCGCCGCGATGGGCGCACTGATCGCCGACATGGAGCGCGAGCTGCAGGCGATCGCCACCACCGATGCTTCGGTCGATGCCACGCGCAAGGCGGCGCTGGAGGCGGTTGCAGCGCTGAAAAGCGCCACGCAGGCGCTGCTCAGGACGCTCTCTTCACGACCCGATGCCGGCATGGCGGTGTCGGTGCCGTACCTGAAGCTGTGCGGCTACGTCACCGGCGGCTGGCTGCTGGCGAAGTCGGCGGCGATCGCGGCGGCAAAGCCAGACGGCCCCGACCGCGAGTTCTATGCAGCCAAGATCCACACCGCGCGCTTTTACGCTGCGCAGGTGCTGCCGGGCGCGGTGGCGCTCGCGCGCGTGGTCGAGGGCGGTGGGATGAGCGTGGTCGAGACCGACGCCGCGCTCATTTAGCCAAATTCCCGGGCAAGACACGTGCCGCCGGCGCGTGCGAACATCGCCTCCATGCCGGCGGAGGAAGCGATGAACCGACGTGAACTGCTTGCGGGAGGAATCAACATGATGGCCGCCGCCGCCTTGTCTTCACGGGCGCTGCGAATCCGGGCGATGCGCCGATCATGCGTAAGGTCCCCTCGAGCGCCGAAGAGCTTCCCCTCATCGGCTTGGGCACCTCGCGGACTTTCGAAGTCGGCGAGTCCGCGGCCGAGCGCGCGCCGCTCAAGGAGGTGCTGGAGGGGTTCTTCGCCTCCGGCGCGCGTCTGATCGACACCTCGCCGATGTACTCAACCGCCGAGCGCGTGCTGGGTGACCTGCTGATGCCGGACATGCACCAGCGCGCGTTCCTCGCCACCAAGGTGTGGACGCGCGGCGAGCGCTCCGGGATCGAGCAGATGACGCACTCGGCGCAGATGTTGAAGAGCGCGCGGCTCGATCTCATCCAGGTGCACAACCTGCTGGATCTCGACACGCATCTGAAGACGCTGCGTGACTGGAAGGCAGCGGGGCGCGTGCGTTACATCGGAGTCACGCACTACACGGTGAGCGCGCACGCAGACCTGGCGCGTGTGCTGGCGCGCGAGAAGCTCGACTTCGTGCAGTTCAACTATTCACCGGTGACGCGCGCGGCGGAAACGCGCCTGCTGCCGCTGGCGGCGGAGCGCGGTGTCGCGGTGCTGGTCAATCGCCCGTTCGAGGACGGCGCGTTGTTCCAGGCGGTGCGCGGCAAACCCCTGCCCGCGTGGGCGGCAGACTTGGACGCCGCGAGTTGGGGCCAGCTGGCACTCAAGTTCATCGCCGCGCATCCCGCGGTCACCTGCATCATTCCCGCGACCGGCAAGGTGACGCACCTCAAAGACAACCTCGCCGGTGGCCGC
>CATPBQ010000088.1 GCA_955652795.1 uncultured Steroidobacteraceae bacterium
GCCTCGAGACCGCCTGTGCCGGATTCATGTACGCGCTGTCGATCGCCGACAAGTACGTACGCTGCGGCGAAGCGCGGCGCGCGCTGGTGATCGGCGCGGAGACCCTGTCGCGCATCACTGACTGGAGCGACCGCTCCACCGCGGTGTTGTTCGCCGATGGCGCGGGCGCGGTGGTGCTCGAGCCAGCCGATACGCCCGGTGTGCTCTCGACCCACCTGCACTCGGACGGTCAATACAAGGATCTGTTGTATTGCGGCAGCGGCGTGTCGAGGGGTTTCGCTGCGGGGCTCAAGATCGTCATGGCGGGTAACGAGGTTTTCAAGGTCGCCGTCACCAAGCTTGGCGGCGCGGTTGATGAGGCGCTGGCGGCGAACGGGCTCGAGCGCAGCGCGATCGACTGGCTGGTGCCCCATCAGGCCAACATCCGCATCATCCAGGCGACGGCGCGCAAGCTCGACATGCCCATGGAACGGGTGATCGTCACCGTGCAGGAACACGGCAACACATCCGCGGCGTCGGTCCCCCTCGCGCTGGATGTCGCGGTGCGCGATGGGCGCATCAGGCGCGGCAACCTGCTGCTGCTGGAAGCCTTTGGCGGCGGCTTTACCTGGGGTTCAGCGCTCGTACGCTACTGATTGCGCTGCCGCCAAAAAAACGCCGCGCAGGTGCGCGGCGTCTTGATCGTCTGGACCCGTCGCTTACTTGGAAACCGACCGCTTGAACATCCGGTCGATCTTCTCATTGGTCGCGTCGCAGCACGACTGGCTGGCATGGGCCGCAGCCACCGCCTGGTTGGCCGTGCTCTGCGCGCCACTGGCCGCCTGGTTGGCCGATTGGGCCGCGCTGTTCGCCTGATCAGCGGAGCTCTTTGCCGCCGACACGTCACCTTGCACCTTGGCCAGCTGAGCCTTCAGATCTGCCACTTCCGCTTGGAGGGGCTTCAGATCCGTACACCCTGCCAGTCCAACCACCAATGCCACGGCAGCCGCCGCCTTCACAACGCTCGCGCACTTCATAAACGTCCCCTTTGGGTTGTTGATTCGGGATGTCCCTGATAACCGAACCGACTCCGGTAAGCAAGTTCCGCCGTCGTTCGCCGCGCGCAACTGCATCAAATTTACCACGGGAATGCAACTCCAAACAGGCGTCTGTCTTCTGTTCGCGACAGTTGCATCAC
Source organism: uncultured Steroidobacteraceae bacterium (assembly GCA_955652795.1). GTDB lineage: Bacteria > Pseudomonadota > Gammaproteobacteria > Steroidobacterales > Steroidobacteraceae > 13-2-20CM-66-19. The sequence continues at coordinate 1,178 of CATPBQ010000088.1, forward strand.
AGGCGCAGTGTCAGCTCGCGCGCGTGTTTGCGACGGTGGCGGAGCAGTTGACACTGGAATTTTCGGCTGTTGCGTTGCGGGTTGCTGACAGTTGCTGCAAGGCGGAATGTCTTGTCAGGGTGCGTGATTTGCGTCGCTCGCATGCGTGAGCGTGCGAGGTCGCAGCACTCACCAGCAACCGTGTGCGTGGCTGCGCCACGCCTGCGAGGCCCCTCTTGCCGCGGACGCTGATCTGGATATAATTACAGTAGCTGTATATATAAACAGGCGGCGAAATGTCCGATCTTACCCCTCGCCAGACACAGATCCTGCGCCTCATCCAGCGCTTCATCTCCGATACCGGTATGCCGCCGACGCGCGCCGAAATCGCGCGCGAGCTGGGCTTCCGCTCCGCCAACGCCGCCGAGGAGCATTTGCGGGCCCTGGCCCGCAAGGGCGTCATCGCGCTCGTGCCGGGCACCTCGCGGGGGATCCAGCTCAAGGACACCATCCGGGAGCAGATCGGGCTGCCGCTCATCGGCCGGGTGGCCGCCGGCAAGCCCATTTTCGCCGAAGAGAACTTCGAGGCGCGGCTGCAGATCGATCCGGGACTGTTTCAGCCACGGCCGCATTACCTTCTGAAGGTCACCGGCATGAGCATGAAAGATGCCGGGATCCTCGACGGGGATCTGGTCGCGGTGCACCGCACCGCGGAAGTCCGCAGCCGCCAGATCGTGGTGGCGCGCCTGGAGAACGAGGTCACCGTGAAACGCTACCGCCAGGAAGGCTCCATCGTGTGGCTGTTGCCCGAGAACATCGAGTTCGAGCCGATCAGGGTAGATCTGAAAGAGGAGCCGCTGCTCATCGAGGGCATTGTGGTGGGTGTGGTGCGCCGGGGCCGCGCGAGCGGCTTTATGTGAATTCTCGTGCATCGCATGCAACACACGGATTCCCGTCATGGATCGCGTTGCACTCACTCGTTTGCTCGAGCATCCGGCTATCTGGCGCGGCCGCGGCGCTGCGCACCCGCGCGGGCTCCCCACCGGATTTGCGGCTCTGGATGCGTACCTGCCCGGTAAAGGCTGGCCGCGCACCGGTCTGATCGAGATCCTCGTCTCCCGTTTCGGCAGCGGTGAGCTGTACCTGTTGTTGCCGGCGCTCGCCGCCCTGACGCGCGCCGCGGCGGCGCGCTGGTGCGTGTGGGTCGCCCCACCCCTGATGCCGTTTGCGCCGGCACTCGCGTCCCAGGGCATCGCGCTCGATCGGGTGGCCGTGGTGGGTGGCGCGCGTCCGCTGTGGGCTCTCGAGCAGGCGCTCGGCTCGGGCGCCTGTGACGTGGCCCTGGCGTGGGCGCGGCGCCCCAAAGCGCGCGAGATCCGCCGTTTGCAACTCGCTGCCGAGCGGGGCCGGACCCTCGGGGTGCTGTTTCGTCCACGGCGAGCGGCGCGGGAGGCTTCTGCTGCGGTTTTGCGCCTGAGTCTGGAGCCGATCACCGCAGGGGTGCGCATCACGCTTTTGAAGGGCCGGGGCGCCATGCGCGGTGCGGTCGATCTCTTAAGGCCCGGCAGCTGGCCTGTTTGAATTTGCGGAAGCTCACTGCATGCGTCCAGGGACGTTGGCTTTGCTTGGGGATGCAGGACTTGTCCGCGTACCGCGGGCTGCGCCCCTGCGCACGCTCACCCGCCGGCATGCGGCCGGCGGGCGGGCGGGCGAGTTATGGGCCGGCTTACATCTGCCGGGGATCAACCCGGAAAAACTGCAGCAGCTTGCGGTCTGCGCACAACGGTTCACGCCGCGCGTGAGCCTGGCGCCGCCGGATGGCCTGCTGCTGGAAGTGCAGGGGAGTCTGCACCTGTTCGCGGGGGTGGCGGGGCTGCGCTGCGCGCTCATGAGCGAGTGCCTGCGTCTGCAGGTGCAGCCGGTGCTGGCGTTCGCGCCCGCGGCTCTTGCGGCGCTGGTAGCCGCCCGCGCAGGCAAGCCCCTCGCGGTGATGGATCTGGCGCAGCTCACCGGACAGCTGGCGCCTTTGCCGCTCGCGCCCCTGCGCTGGCCGCCAGACACGCTGGCGCGCCTGGCGCGCATGGGTGTGCGCACCATCGGTGCGGCGCTGCGTTTGCCGCGCGCCGGTTTTGCGCGCCGCGTAGGCAGCCAGCAGCTCGCCATGCTCGATGTGCTCACCGGACGCACGCCGGAGGTGCGCGTTACTTTCCACGCCCCCGAGCGCTTCCGCCGCCGCCGTGAGCTCAGTTGCGAGCTGGAAAATCATGCCTTGCTGCTCGCCGCGCTGGCACCGCTATTCGCCGATCTCGGCGCCTTCCTGAGAGCGCGTCAGTGCGGCGTCGTGGAGCTCGAGTGCCGGCTGACGCACCGCCATGTCCCGGCGACGCGTTGCGTGGTGCGGCTCGCGGCTCCCGCAACCGATGTGCAACGTCTCGCCGGGCTTCTCGGCGAGCACTTGAGCGCGCTCAACCTGCCGGAACCGGCGCGTGCCTGCGAGCTGCGCGCCGATGCCCTGGTGCCGCATCTGCCGGGTAGCAACGGTCTGTGGCAACCCGGCGAGCACGGTGGCAGCGCCGGCAACGAGGCCTGTGGACTCATCGAACGTCTGCGCGCGCGCTTGGGTTCCGAGGCGGTGCATGGTCTCACGCGGCTTGAGGCACACCGGCCCGAAAACGCCTGGGCGGTGACCGGGCCACCGCCCGCCGCAGGCCACCGCGGCGCGCAGAGCGGGTGCTGCGCGGATGCACCGGCCGCCGGCCGTCGTCCCCTGTGGCTCCTGCGGGCGCCGCAGCTGCTGTGCGTGCGGGACGGGCTGCCACGGCGCCGGGGCCCGCTGCGTCTAGTGAGTGAACCGGAACGCATCGAGACCGGCTGGTGGGACGGCGGTGAAATCGCGCGCGATTACTACACCGCCGTCGACATCCATGGCGTACGCCTGTGGGTATTTCGCGAGCGCGCCGCGCCCCATGGCTGGTTTCTGCACGGCGTTTTCGGATGAAGGGTGCGTCATCGGGCGCGGCGGGGGCTGCGGCCGGCCGCGAGGGGCTACCGGCGTACGCGGAGCTGCATTGCCTGTCCAACTTCACTTTCCTGCGCGGCGCCTCGCATCCGCACGAGCTGGTGGAGCAGGCGGACTCACTCGGCTATGCGGCGCTCGCGATCACCGACGAGTGCTCGGTCGCCGGCGTGGTGCGTGCGCACATGGCGGCGAAGGACCGGCGCCTGAAGCTCCTCATCGGCTCGGAGTTTCGCCTGATCTGCGGGCTCAAGCTGGTCGCGCTCGCCATCGACCGGCGCGGCTACGGACGGCTGTGCCGCCTCATCACCCGCGGCCGGCGCGCGGCCGGCAAGGGACACTACTCCCTCACACGTGCCGAGCTCGAGGCAGCGGGGCTCGAACAGTGCTTCATCCTGTGGCTGCCTGCGGCGCGGCCGTCCCCGGAGGAGCTGCGCTGGCTCGCCGGGCGTTTCCCCGGCAAGGTCAGGATCGCGGTCGAGCTGCTGCGCGACGGCAGCGATCGCGAGCGTCTGGCCGCGCTGGTGCAAATCGGCGCGCAGTGCGGGGTGCCGCTCATCGCCAGCGGCGATGTCCACATGCACGTGCGTGCGCGCCGGCGATTGCAGGACGCCCTGACCGCGACTCGCCTGAAGGTGCCGATCGCGGAAGTGGGCTTACGGCTGTACGCCAACGGCGAGCGCTATCTGCGTGAGCCCGCGCGGCTCGCGCGGCTGTATCCGCGCGAGTTGCTCGAGGCGACGGCGGAGCTGGCGCTGGGGTGCAGTTTCTCGCTCGAGGAGCTGCGCTACGAGTATCCCCGCGAGCTCGTGCCGCCGGGGCAGACCCCGGCCGGGTACCTGCGCCGGCTCACGTACGAGGGTGCGCGCTGGCGCTGGCCCGACGGCGTGCCGGAGGGCGAGCGTGCCGCCATCGAGCACGAGCTCGCGCTCATTGCCGAGCTGCGCTACGAGCCTTACTTCCTCACCGTTCAGGACATCGTCGCCTACGCGCGCCGCCAGGGGATTCTGTGTCAGGGCAGGGGTTCGGCGGCCAACTCGCGCGTGTGCTACTGCCTGGGGGTCACCTCGGTGGACCCGCAGCGGGGCACGGCGCTGCTGTTCGAGCGCTTCATCTCGCGCGAGCGCAACGAGCCGCCCGACATCGACATCGATTTCGAGCACGAGCGGCGCGAGGAGGTGCTGCAGTACGTCTACCGCAAGTACGGTCGCGAACACGCCGCGCTCGCCGCCACGGTCATCACGTACCGCTCGCGCAGCGCGCTGCGCGACCTCGCCAGGGTCTTTGGTCTCGACGCCGCCGAGAGCGGCCGGCTCGCGAAAGTCATGCAATGGTGGGATGGGAGCGCGGCGATCCCGCAACGCGTGCGCGACGCAGGGTTCGATCCTGGCAGTCCCTGGCTCGCACGGCTGCTGCCGCTGGCGAACGAGCTGGTGAGCTTCCCCGGCTTTCCTCGCCACCTGTCCCAGCACGTCGGCGGCTTCGTGATCTCGGAAGGGCTGCTCGAGGAGCTGGTGCCCATCGAGAACGCCGCCATGCCCGAACGCACCGTGGTGCAGTGGGATAAGGACGACCTCAACGATCTGGGGCTGCTGAAAGTGGATCTGCTGGCGCTGGGGATGCTGACGGCGCTCAAGCGCGCCTTCACGCTCGTCAACGACTACCGCGGCACACATCACGCGCTCGGGCAGCTGCCCGCCGAGGATCCGCGCGTGTACGCCATGATCTCGCGCGCCGACACCATCGGCGTGTTCCAGATCGAGTCGCGCGCGCAGATGTCCATGCTGCCGCGCCTGAAGCCGCAGTGTTACTACGATCTCGTCATCGAGGTCGCAATCGTGCGCCCCGGTCCCATCCAGGGCGACATGGTGCACCCCTATCTGCGGCGCCGCTGCGGCGCGGAGCCGGTGGAGTATCCGGGCGAGGAGGTGCGCGAGGTGCTGCATCGCACGCTGGGCGTACCGATCTTCCAGGAACAGGTGATGCAGATAGCGATCGTCGCCGCGGGCTTTTCCCCGGGGGAGGCGGACGCGCTGCGCCGCGCGATGGGCGCCTGGAAGAGGAGCGGCGGACTGGATCCGTTTCGCGAGCGGCTGCTTCAGGGCATGCGCGCCAAGGGGTACCCGCAGGAGTTCGCGCAGCGCATCTACCAGCAGATGCTGGGATTTGGTGAATACGGCTTTCCGCAGTCGCACGCCATGAGCTTTGCGCTGCTGGTGTACGACTCCGCCTGGCTCAAGTGCTACGAGCCCGCGGTCTTCACCTGCGCGCTGCTCAACAGTCAGCCCATGGGGTTCTATGCGCCGGCCCAGCTGGTGCGCGACGCGCGCGCCCACGGCGTCGAGGTGCGTGCGGTGGATGCCTGCGTGAGCGAGTGGGATTCGACGCTCGAGCGGCGCGCAGACGGGGAACCGGCGCTGCGGCTCGGCCTGCGGCTGGTGAAGTCCCTGTCGCAGTCGGGCGTGACGCGGCTGCTCGCGGCACGGGCCGTGCGGCCCTTTGCGAGCGTGCCGGATCTCGCCATCCGTGCGGCGCTCGACCGCGGCGACCTCGAGGCCCTGGCCGCGGCCGCAGCGTTGGTTTCCTTAAGCGGCAACCGGCATCTCGCCTTCTGGGAAGTCGCCGCCCGCGAGCGCCCCATGCCGCTCGGCTTTGCACCCGGACGCCGCGCCGATCTCGAGGAGGGCCGGCCGCTGCTCGCCGCGCCCACCGAAGGTGAGGGCATTGCAGCGGACTACGCCTCCCTCGGGCTTACCCTGGGAAGGCATCCGCTGGCGCTGCTGCGCGAGCGCTTAGCCGCGGCGGCGCTGGTCACGGCGAGCGAGCTGGCAGGCGCGCGTAATGGTGCGGCGGTGCGTACCGCCGGCATCGTGCTCATGCGCCAGCGCCCGGCCACCGCGAGCGGCGTCACCTTTCTCACTCTCGAGGACGAGAGCGGCCAGGTAAACGTCATCGTGTGGGAGCGGGTCGGCCGCGCGCAGCGCCGCGCACTCATCGAGTCACGCCTGCTCGAGGTGCACGGTGAGCTGCAACAGCAGGACGGCGTCACGCATCTCATCGCTCGCCGGCTCATCGACCGCTCCGCGCTCCTGGGCGAGCTGCTGACGCGCTCGCGGGATTTTCACTAACGCGGCCTGCGGCGTGTCCTGCGGGGGCTGTCGCCGTCGTCGCCGATCTCGTAGTCCTCGAAATCGCTGGTGAGCTCGGCGGTGTGCTTATCCTCGAGCAGCCGCTCGAGCCGGCGCCACGCCGGGTCGCCGGCCTTCTGGCCGCGGCGCTTGGCGAGGTCGAGGTCCTTGATGACCTGATCAAGATCGACGTCCCCGTCCTCCGCGACAGGCTCGTCGGCTTCCTCGTCTTCGAATTCCTCTGATTCCGGCTTCTCGCTCATTTGCGGGACGGCGGCCCTGCAGGAATTGGACGGCGCGAACTTAAATCAGATCGCCTGACCACTGCAACGCTGCGCGCGCGGTTTGTGAACCGGTGCCGGGTTGGCCTCAGTGGATCAGCTGATTCATCTGGAAGATCGGCAGCAGCATTGCAAAAACGATGCCCATGACGAACAAACCCATCACAATGATGAGCAGCGGACCCAGCAGCCCTACCAGGGCGGACAGCAGCCCGTCGAGCTCACGTTCCTGGCTGATCGCGGCCCGCTCGAGCATGTTTTCCAGTTGGCCGCTCGACTCGCCGCTGGAAATGAGGTGGATGGTCATGGGCGGGAACATGCGGCTGATCCCCAGCGAGCGCCCGATCGGCGCGCCCTCGCGCACCCGCGCCGCCGCGTCCGCCACCGCATCGCGCATGGGCAGGTTGGTCACCACCTCCCCGGCGATGCGCAAGGCCTCGAGCACCGGCACGGAGCTGGCCGAGAGGATGCTGAAGGTGCGCGTGAAGCGCGCGGTGTTGAAGCCGCGCGTCAGCTTGCCAAGCAGCGGCGTGCGCAGCTGCAACCGATGGTAGCGGCGTCGCGCTCCCGGGTCGCGCTGCCAGCGCCGGAATAGTACGAAGGCGATGATCGCCGCGATGACCAGGTACACCCCGTAGTCGCGGAAGAAGCCGCTGGTCGCGATCAGGACGCGGGTGATCAGCGGCAGCTTGGCCTTGCTGGTCTCGAATACCGCCACGACCTTGGGGACCACGAATACCAGCAGCAGGGACACGATGCCGAAGCACATCACCGTCAGCACGATGGGGTAGAGCATCGCCGCCAGTACCTTCTGGCGAATCTGCTCGCGGCTCTCGGTGTAGTCGGCCAGCCGCTCGAGCACGTTGTCCAGGTGCCCGGCCTGCTCGCCTGCCGCCACGGTGGCGCGATAGATCTCGGGAAACAGCCGCGGGAATTCCGCGAAGCCGTCGGCGAGCGTGTGGCCCTCCATGACGCGCGCGCGCACCCCGAGCACGATGCTCTGCACGCGCGGCTTTTCGGTCTGTTGCGAGACCGCGAGCAGCGCCTCTTCCAGCGGCAGCCCGGCCCGCGCCAGCGTGGCCAGCTGCCGGGTGAACAGCGACAGATCCGCAGGCGACACGCGCCGGGCGAGGTTGAAGGAGCGCTGGCGCCCGGCTTCCTTGAGCGCGACCTCGGTGACCGAGACCGGCAGCAGCTGCTGCTCGCGCAGCAGCTGGCGGATGTGGCGCGGCGTGTCGCCTTCGAGGATGCCCTTGCGCTCGCGGCCGCCGGCATCGAGGGCCGTGTATTCGAACGCGCCCAACTCAATCCTCGCGCGTGACGCGCAATACTTCCTCGATGGTGGTTTCGCCGCGCAGCACCCTGGCGCGGCCGTCGTCGCGGATCGAGGGCGTGGCGACCCGCGCGTGGCGCTCGATCTCCTGCTCCGAGACGCCGTCGTGGATCATGGTGCGCATGGCGTCATCGACGACGATCAGCTCGTAGATGCCCGAGCGGCCGCGATAGCCGCCGGTGGCGTCGCGTCCCGGTCGATACAGCGTCGGGGAGGGCTCGTCCGACCGCAGGTTGAGGAGGCGCCGCTCGTACTCGCCTGCCTGGAACGGCTGCTTGCTATCCGGGCTCAGCACGCGCACCAGGCGCTGCGCCAGCACCCCGATCAGGCTCGAGGACAGCAGGAACGGCTCGATCCCCATGTCGCGCAGACGCGTGATGGCGCCGGCGGCGGTGTTGGTGTGCAGCGTCGAGAGCACCAGATGGCCGGTGAGGCTCGCCTGTACCGCGATCTGCGCGGTCTCGAGGTCGCGGATTTCGCCGATCATGACCACATCCGGGTCCTGGCGCAGGATGGCGCGCAGACCGCGGGCGAAGGTCATCTCGACCTTGGTGTTCACCTGGGTCTGGCCGATGCCGTCGATGTAGTACTCGATCGGATCCTCGACCGTCATGATGTTGCGCGTGTTGTCGTTGAGGCGCTCGAGCCCCGCGTACAGCGTGGTGGTCTTGCCCGAGCCGGTGGGTCCGGTGACCAGCAGGATTCCGTGCGGTTTGTGGATCAGCTCGTCGATGAGCTGCTGGGTGCGCGCATCCATGCCGAGGGAGTCCAGGTCGAGCTTGCCGGCCTGCTTGTCGAGGATACGCAGCACGACGCGTTCGCCGTGCCCTGAAGGGATGGTCGAGACGCGCACGTCGACCGCTCGGCCGGCGATCCTCAGACTGATGCGTCCGTCCTGCGGCAGGCGCTTCTCGGCGATGTCGAGCCGCGACATGACCTTGATGCGCGACACCACCAGCGGCGCCACCGCGCGCCGCGACTGCAGCACCTCGCGCAGCATGCCGTCGACGCGGAAGCGCACCACCAGCCGGTTCTCGAACGGCTCGACGTGGATATCGGAGGCGTTCTCCTTGACCGCCTGGGTGAGCACCGCATTGATCAGACGGATGATCGGGGCGTCGTCCTCGCTGTCCAGCAGGTCCGCCTGCTCGGGCAGTTCCTGCGCGAGGTGCGCAAGATCGGTGGTGTCATCGAGCCCCTCGACCGCCTGCATCGCATCCGAGCCGGCCTCGTAGGCCTGGCGCAGCAGCTCATCGAACCGCGCATCCGGCACGCGCTCGAGCCTGAGGGAGCGGCGCAGGTAACGGCGCACTTCGGCGAGCGCCTGCGGGGACGCGGTATCGCGGTAGGTGCATTCGGCCACCCCGTCGACCACGCGGTTGACGAGCACGCCATGGCGCTTGGCGAACGCAAACGACAGGCGCCGCCCGGGGTCGCCGTCGGCGCCGGGGGGAATGAGCGCGGCTGCATCGCTCATGGCTGGCCTGGTGACGGGCGTGCCTGTGGCGC
>CATPBQ010000089.1 GCA_955652795.1 uncultured Steroidobacteraceae bacterium
GCGACGCGCTGGCGCGCTCTCCGCGGGCGCCGCCACTCTTGGAGCCGCAGCCCTGGTCGACGATCCCTCTTCGGCGACATATGGATAAGACACAGCTAGGAGGTTAGGCTAAGGAGGGGGCGAATTCTCTACGGGGGATCCCTACCGGGGAGGTTCGTAGTGTCCCCCAAGGTAGCTCCGCTGCCGCGCCGGTATACGGAGTAGGGCGCCCGCGCTATGGTAAGGCGCTCGTGCAACGAGCGTGCTTGGCACGCGCGGGGGGTTGCATGTGGTGGAAGGTATTGTTGGCTTACCTGATGGCGCTTGGCGGCCTCCTGTGGTTTGTCTATCGGTTCGGCAAGTCGCTGGGCAGATCCAACGCGCCCACCTCGGGATCGTCGTCCTAGTTGCAAAGGCCCAGTGCCGGATGTGAAGCTGGAAACGTGGGGGTCGGCTGGTACAGGTCGGAGTTCACATGAGCGGTGAACACGCGGGGGAGGCCAGCGAAGAATTCGCGGTGGCGGCGGCGCATACGCCGGGCGTGCGTGCGGCCATTGCGCGCGCCAAGCTCGAGTGGGAGGGCACGGTCGATGCGCTCCCGGACCTCATCTGCCTGCTGGATGACAGCGGGCAGGTGCTGCGCGTCAATCGCGTGTGCGAGCGTTGGAATCTGGGCTCGATCCCCGAAGTACTTGGGCGCGGGCTGCACGATGTATTGCACGCAAACTGCAGCGCCGACTCCTGTGAGCTCGAGGAGTCCCTGCGGACCGGGTGGCTGAGCCTGCAGGGAGGGGGTCCTGCGGAGTTTGAGCTCCGCGATGCCATGCTGGAGCGAGCCCTGCATGTGACCCTGCGGCGCATGACGCCCGGCCCGGCAAGCACCACCACTGAGCCGCTGGCCGTGGCGGTGGTCGCGGACGTGACGGCCCTGCATCTGGCGCGCGAAGCACTGAGTACCATCAATCAGGAGCTCGAGTCGCGCGTACGCATGCGTACCGATGCGCTGGGGGATGCCAATCGTGACTTGCAGAATGAAATCGTGCGCCGCGAAGCCGCCGAGCAGGCATTGCGCCGCTCGCGCAACGAGCTGGCCACGCTATCGCGGCAGCTGATCACCGCGCAGGAGATGGAGCGCAAGCGCATCGCGCGCGAGTTGCACGACTCGGTGGGGCAGCAGCTGAGCGCGATCAAGTATGGTCTGGAGCGCGGCGCGGCACTGGTGCAGCAGGCGCGTCCACACGACTCACAACCAATCCTGCAGCGCGCCATCGCATCCCTGCAGGACGCCATGGAGGAGATCCGCGGCATCGCCATGAACCTGCGACCCGCGGTGCTGGACGATCTGGGAGCGGCGTCGGCGGTTTCCTGGTTCTGCCGCGAGTTCGCGCAGAGCTATCCGGGTCTCACGCTGCGCGAGGCCGTCGCGGTGGTCGATGCGGACATTCCGGAGCGCCTGAGCACCTCGGTGTTCCGCAGCCTGCAGGAGCTACTCAACAACGTGGCGAAACATGCGCAGGCTCGCCAGGTGGTGGTGTCGCTGGCGCGCTCGGCCGACCAGCTGGTGCTGGAAGTCACTGACGATGGCGTGGGGCTAGAAGCATCCGTGTCCAGCGCCTCGATGCGTTCGGGGCGCGGGATGCGCAATCTGCGCGAACGCGCCGAGATGACCGGGGGACAGATGCGGCTGCAGCCCGGCGCGGCCGGCGTGGGTACGCAGGCGCGCATCGAATGGCAACTGGGTCCGGGCGAGGCCCGCAAAACCGCCTGACTCGAGTGCGGCAGTCCCTGCCGGCGCGGCAGGCTCGGCCGAGCAGACAGTTCAGGTAGTGCGCCCTGCGAAGCTCAGCTCGGTGTCCTCGGCGGGCAACAGGCCGTTACGCACCGCGTACAGCGTGACCGCCGCGGTGTTGTGCAGCTCGAGCTTGCGCATGAGATTCGCGCGGTGCTTTTCCACCGTTTTGACGCTCAAACGCAGCCCCACGGCGACGCGCTTGTTGGACTCCCCGAGCGCGATGCGCGTGAGGACCTCGCGTTCGCGTTCCGTGATCCTGGGGCAGGGGTCGCTTGCGGGGTCGTTGCGGCGCAAATAGCCGGACACGAGCCGCGCGGACACCGGCTCGGAGAAGTACTTCTGGCCGGCGATGACGGAGCGGATCGCCTGCAGCAGTTCCGCGCGACTGGCATCTTTCAGCACGTAGCCGTCGGCGCCGGCGTTCAGCGCGGCCCCGATATACTCATCCGTACAGTAGGCCGTGAGCACCAGCACCCGCAGATTCGGGCACGCCGCGCGCAGCTCATCGATGGTTCGCAGCCCTGAGCCGCCCGGCATCGCGAGGTCGGTAATCACCAGCGTCGGGCTCGCGCTCTGGACCACCCGGACACCCTCCGCTCCGGTGCTGGCTTCGCCGACCACCTTGAGGTCGGACTCCAGCTCGATCAGAGCGCGCAGGCCTTCCCGCAGGATCGCGTGATCCTCAACTAGAACGATGTGCGCGGACGTGTGCGTCATGTACTGCACCGATAAACGCCTTGCGGCGTTGCTCCCCGTATTCTTGTAGGCATTGTCAGGGAAAGTTCGTTATTCCTGGCCCGGGATCATGCCGCGAAAGTCAACGCCGGTCTACAAGGGGAACACGTGCGTAGTTCACAGTTGCGACAAGATACACTGTTACCCTACCTGTTATGTCCTTCGGGCAGAGAGTAAAAGAGCGCAATGTACGCCGCGTGGGTCGTCCGGTTGGCTATGACACTGCTCGCGGCGGCAGCGGGCGGGGTCGCGCACGCGGACATCTATAGCTTCGTGGACGCCGCCGGCGTCACCGACTTCAGCAA
>CATPBQ010000090.1 GCA_955652795.1 uncultured Steroidobacteraceae bacterium
ATCGATAGCCGCCGAGTTCGGCGTACAGCGACTCGTTCCAGAAAACGTATGCGGTCAGACCGGCGACGTCCTGCGCGAGCCCCCCGTCAATCTCGGTGCCCGCGAGCGATGACACGGTGGCGTTGCTGCTCGCGTAGGGGAACCCGAATGCCGGCGTGGAATTCCACAGATCCTGGATGGTGGGATTGTTGTTGAGGGACAGTCCGTAGGCCAGACTCTTAGCGTCCGGCAGCGCGATGGTATCGGCGAACCGCAGATCGGTATTGTCGATGCTGATGCTGCCGCTGTCGTTCGCGTACGTGAGCTGAAAAAACGCCCCGAAGTGCGGGGCAATCTTGCCGGCGTAGAAAATGCTCAGCTGCTGCGGGAAGCCGGCGGTGCCGTTCTGGGCGACGCTGGGCTGGCTCGCGCTCAGGTCAGGCAGCCCAGTCTTGAGCTGCGTGTAGGAGACCTGTGCCATGATCGAGAGCGCCGGCGTCTGCGCCAGTTGCAGCAGCTCTTCCTTCTTCCCCGTGACATCGCGCACCTGCTTCAAGTTGGCGAGGAGATAACCGCTCGCCTTGAACACGCGCCCGAAGTGAGTGAGCTCGGGATAGACGGTGTGACACGCCTCGCAGGCCATTCCCGTCTGCCTGGCAAAGCTCGGCACGGCAAATGCAGTCGGTGTTGCGGCCAAGGCCGTCACCACCATCAGACTTCCCGCGCGCAGCAGTTCTTTGTGTCGCATCTCCCCCCCATTCGAGCCACCCATACCTCATGCCAACGATCGGCAGGCGCTAACTAGCAGTGTACGCAGCGGCCCACCGTGGAATGTACCTAGCACTCTGCGCAAAGATCAAGACGCGTCTGCGTGCGATGCAGCAAAATCAACAGCCTGGTCTCACACCAGACCCCGGACGCCCGCGACGAGCCGTTCGATCTCCTCCGCGGTCGTGTACGCGGCGCAGCCGGCGCGCACCAGGCCATCGCGTTCATGACCCAACACCCGGGCAACAGTGCTCGCGTAGAAGTCACCGTGCGACACGAATATGCCCCGGGCCGCAAGGGCAGTGGCCACATCACCCGCATCCCGTCCGGCGAGCGTGAACGACAGGGTGGGCGTACGCTCGCCACCCGGCGGCAGACCGTAGAGCTCAACTCCGGGAATGGCGCGCAACCCATCCCACAGCTGCCGCAGCAGAACCGCTCCGCGCTGCTGCAGGCACTGCGACACGCGGCCGAGCCGCTCGCGACGTGGCACGTCAGCCACCGAGAGGGAGGCGAGAAAGTCGACCGCCGCGGCTGCCCCCACGATGCCTTCGTGGTTCAGGGTCCCCGTCTCCAGGCGAGCCGGGGCCTGCGAGTGCGCGGGTTCGAGTCGGGGAGCGTCCAGTTTCTCGAGCAGCTCGCGTCGCCCCCACAGCACCCCGACATGTGGCCCGTAGAACTTGTAGGCGGAGCAGGCAAAAAAATCACAGTTCCAGGCTCGGACATCCGCCATGTGGTGGCTGGCGTAGTGGACCCCGTCGACGAACGCCAGCGCACCCACCGCATGCGCCTGTTTGACGAGCCGCGCGACATCGTTGATGTTACCGAGCGCGTTGGAGGCTGCCCCTATCGCCAACAGGCGCGTCCCGGGGGTGAGCGTCCTCGCGACGTCTTCTTCGTCAAGGCACCCGTCCTCGCGTCGCATCCTGATGGTGCGCACTTCAATGCCGCGCTCTTTTGCAAGTGCGCGCCACGTGTCGGAGTTCGCGTGGTGGTCAAGCTCCGTCACGACCACCACATCCCCCGCTCGCCACTCGCGCCCGAGTGCACGGCCGAGATGGAACGTGAGCGTGGTCATGTTGGCGCCGAACACGATCTCGTCCGCAGAACCCCCGATCCAGTCCGCCAGCGCCCCGCGCGCCTCGAACAGTGCCTGGTCGGTTTCCTGGCTGGTCGCAAACGCCCACTCGGTGTTCGCGTTGTGGTGCAGCAGATACTCGGTCATGGCGTCTACCACCCGGCGCGGGACCTGCGTCCCGCCTGGACCATCGAAATAGGCAACCGGATGACCGTTGTGTGTGCGCGAGAGCGCCGGAAAGCGGCGGCGGATCTGTTCGACGCTGGCAAACTCCGGCATGGGCATTCCTCAGGCACCCGACGGGTGCTCGACCTACATTGATACTATCGTCAACACGTGAGGGGAGGCCAACGCTCATGAGGACACCGCAGGCGAGCGGCGGGCACAGATCGATCAGGCGCATGAGAGCCGCCCGATGGTTTGTACTGGCCGGCCTCCTCGCCCTCTCGCAGGCCGCGGCGGCCGGCCTCGTCGCATTCGAGCCGGTCCTGGTCGAGGGACGGGTGCTCATGAAGGCCGAGTCGCGGGGCGCATACAAGACCCCGGTGGTGCGCCCGTTGTCGGGGCCGCTCGGCCCGGCGCTGGCGCATGAGGCGCGCACCGGAACCACCGCGTTCATGCTGCAACTGGATGCGGCGGCACAGCGGTTGGCGGGACAGGAGCATCCACAGCCGACGTTTCTCCTGGTATCGGCGGAGGACGGCGGTTTCGCGCGGCGCGGGTTCTGGCTGATGCGGGGCGCCGGTGATCCGGAGTGGCATGCGGACCCCTATGTGAATCTTGCGGTCGACGCGGACAGCCTCGAGGACGGCAGCTTCGAGGAGATCTTCGCGCACGAGGCGGGCCACGTGCTGCTGCGTCGCCTGCTGCCGGGCCTGCCGGCGGGGTATTCGCGCGTGCCGCACTCGAGTCTCGCCATCACCGACTACCCGACGGCGTTCGACGAGGGCTTCGCCATCCACTTCCAGGCCCTGGCCCGTGAGCTCACCCGCAACTCGCGGTTGCGCCTCGAGGATGCCGGCTTTGCGGTGAAGCCCTTCGTACCCTACTGGAAGGATGCGCTCGATCGCACCCTGCGCATTCGCGGCGTGCGCGACAATCTGTTCGTGCAACGCCAGCTCCCCTGGCCCGCGCACCCGCTCGCCGCAAGTCCCGACGCCACCCCCGCTCTTCGATCCCGGCGAGCTCAAGAACGGGCAGCAGATGATGGCCTCGGAAGGCGTCATCGCCACGCTCTTCTATCATCTGCTCGACCTGCCGTCACCGAGCACGGCGCCGCTGCTGGTTCAGGAGCACATCAGGCACTTTCCCGAGAGTCGCTCCGCATGGCTCAGCACCGTGATTGGCATGACCTACGGCGCGACGGTGGATGCGCATCTGGCGCGTGCGTCAGGGGAGCTCGCGCTTCTCGGGCGGGTCGGGGATGCGGAGGCGTTCGCGGCAAGGCTGGCCCCGGCACGCAAGGCGCTCACCGAGTGCGTGGAGGCGGTGGCACGCGATCCGAATCGCTTAGGTAACGCGCTCGGGCCTGAACTGTGGACCGCGGC
>CATPBQ010000091.1 GCA_955652795.1 uncultured Steroidobacteraceae bacterium
GATCCCTCGCCGAGAAACAGCGCGAGCCGCGCCGGAACCTTGAAGCCCAGGGACGCGGCACGAATCGCCGGCTGAAACAGCTCCTTCCAACGCAGCGCCCCGAGCTTCTTGTGCGCGGCGTACAGCATGGCGATCGCGCCCGGCACTCCCGTGGAGCGTCCGCTGCGCACCGCCTCGACAAACGGCAGCGGCTTGCCGTGTTCGTCCAGAAACATGTCGGGCTGCGCGCCCGCCGGCGCCCGCTCGCGGCCATCGACGGCGCTCACCTTGCGCGTGTGCGCATCGTAGTACAGGAGGAATGCGCCGCCGGCGACCCCGGAGCTCTGCGGCTCGACGAGTCCGAGCATCGCCTGCACGGCAACGGCCGCGTCGATCGCGTTGCCCCCCTGGCCCAGAATCTCAAGTCCGGCATCGACCGCCAGCGGATTGGCGGCAGCGACCCAGGCCGGTTGCGCGCCCTGCGGGTGGCGATGGAACAACGAAACCCGAGCGTGCCGCGCGGCCGCTGGTGGTGCCACGGGAGCTGCGGGTGACGGCGCTTCGGCCGCGGCCGGCGCGGCTGCCGCAGCGGGCGGCTGCGCCGCAGGGGGCACTTCGAGCGCAGCGGGCGCCTGGGCCTCAGGTTCAGTGGCGGCCAACAGCGCCAGCGCAGCCAGGAGCGGGAGCGGGAAGACTCTATGCAACATCCGCATCACTTCAGGTCGTGTGGAAACCCGCAGACGCCCGTATCGCGTCGACCGCGGCGTCGGTCACGTCCACCGAGGTGACCCTGCAGCCCGAGGAGCCGATCCACAGCCAGTTCACGAACGCGGACACCGCCGCGTCCTCGCCGCACGCCAGCACCTCGACACGCCCGTCCGCAAGATTGCGGGCGTATCCGCTTACGCCCAGGTCCTGTGCGCGCCGCGCGGCGGTGGCGCGGTAGAACACGCCCTGGACGCGCCCGCCCACCAGACACTTCTTGCAGATCATGCGCACCGAATACTACTCAGATCCGCACGCGCCTGCCTTGCGCAGATGATCGCCCCATGGTTTTGTGGCAACGTACGTAAAGGCGCACCGCAACCCGTCGCCGCGGGCGCAGAGAGATAAGCATGGCGGAGATACTGGTGCTCTACTACTCGCGCAGCGGCGCCACCGCGGAGCTCGCGCGACAGGTGTGCCGTGGCGTGGAGGGCGTTGCCGGCGCGAGCGCGCGGCTGCGAACCGTGCCGCCGGTGTACGCGGAAGACACTGGCCCCGCCAAGCCGGTGCCGGCGAGCGGGGCGCCTTACGCCACACTCGACGATCTGTACGAGACGCATGGACTGGTGCTCGGCAGCCCCACGCGCTTCGGCAACATGGCCGCGCCGCTGAAATACTTTCTCGACGGCACGGGCAGCCTGTGGCTGTCGGGCGTGCTCGCGGGCAAACCGGCCGCCGTGTTCACCTCTACGCAAACCATGCACGGCGGCCAGGAGACGACCCTGCTGTCGATGATGCTGCCGCTGCTCCATCACGGCATGTACCTGGTGGGCCTGCCCTACACCGAGCGCGCGCTCAACGAGACCCGGGGCGGCGGTACTCCCTATGGCGCTTCCCATGTCGGCGGCCCGGGCGCGGTGCCGGCGCTCACGGATCACGAGAAATCGCTGGCGCAGGCGCTGGGAAAGCGGGTCGCGAGCCTGGCGGTGCAACTGGCCTCATTCGCCGCGGGAGCGCGCGGCGGAGCGTAACACTTCGCGGATGAACGGTACCGTGAGCCGCCGCTGCGCGGCGAGCGCGGCTTCATCGAGGGTATCGAGCAGTTCGTACAGGCTGCGCATGTCGCGCGGGAAGCGCCGCTGCAGCCAGCGTGAGGTTTCTTCGGGCAACTCGAAGCCGCGCAGCCGCGCGCGCAGCTGCAGCGCCGACTGCTGCTCGTTCTCATCCAGCACCCGCAGCTGAAACACCGCGCCCGCGGCGCAGCGCGACCCGAGATCCGCCAGCGCCCAATTCGCCAGTGCCGGGGGCGCCTGCGCGGAGGCGATCAGCCGCCCACCGGCGTCTTCCATCTCGCGCAGCAGAGCGAAGATCCCGCGCTCCCAGTCCGGCTGCCCCGCGACCCGGTCGATATCGTCCAGACACAGGCACTGCAGCTGCAGCAGGCCTTCGAGCACGCCGACACCGAGGCCCGCCACCTGCGCAAGGGGCACGTAACCGGCACGCATGCGCTCGCTCGCCGCGGCGCAGATCGCCTGCAACAGGTGTGTCTTGCCCGCGCCGCCGGGACCGCACAGCCAGGTGATGCCGGCAATTTCCCCGTTCGCGAGGCGCCGCGCGTGCTCCACCGCTTCGGTGTTGCGCGCCGGCAGGAAGCTGGCGAGTACCGCGCGGTCGGGCAGACGCAGCCCCAGGGGAATCTGACGCACGTGCGTGAGCGCTACGAGGAGCGCACGGGTTGCACCCAGGCGCGCCGCGTGAAGGTCAGAACGTAGTGCAGTCCGGACACGACGGTCGTGGCGAGCGTGAGCACGGCGCAGGCATCGAGCATCTCCCGTGGCGGCACACCCACTGCCGCATCGAGCAGCACCAACATCACGTAGGCCAGTTGCGCGGCCGTATTCACCTTGCTGATCACCGTCGGCCGCCCGCGCAACGGGCCGAACCACAGGCGGAAGGTCAACGCGCCGAGCCCGATCAGCACATCGCGCGCCACGACCGCGGCGGTCAGCCACCAGGGGACCAGCCCGAGCCACGCGGACTCGACAAACACCGTGACCAGCAGCAGCTTGTCGGCCAGTGGATCGAGGATCTTGCCCAGCTCGGATGTCCAGTTGAAACGCTTCGCGAGGTAGCCGTCGAGGCCGTCCGAGACGCCCGCCGCCACGAACAGGCCGAGCGCGGCGGCGTGCTCGCCGGCGTGCAGCGTCACGATGACCGGCCAGATCAGCGCCAGGCGGATCAGGCAAATGAGGTTGGGCAGGTGGCGCACGGTCGGATGAGGCTGCAGGGGTGGCGCGCGCCTCACCCCTGGGGCTGGTAACGATACACGGCCGGTGCGCCGGCGGCGCTGGTGCGTACCAGCCGTGTCGAGCCGGTGAGTGCCTGATCGAGCCCGGCAGCGCCGCCGCGCACCGTCACATCGAAGGCGACGCTGTTGGCTTCGGCGGCGGCAATGTTGGCGCGGCGCACGCCCGCAACGCTCAGCAGCAGCCGCTCGATCGCAGCGTAGTCGACAAGCCCCTTGACGTCCTCGATCCGCACCCGCGTCTCCACCTCCGCCTGCGCCAGCGACGTGCCCTGTTGCGGCGCCAGCAGATCCACCGTGTGGTCGATGCCCGCGGCGAGCGGACCATTCCAACTCTCGTTGGCGGAGCGCGTGTACAGCGTCCACTGCAACTCGCTGTCGGGAGCGGCGCCATCGCCCCGCCCCACCAGGATCTCATCACCACCGTAGCGCTGCGCGGACTGCAGCATCGCGGGGGGCGCCAGCAGGTTACCGTCACCACCGACGACCGTAAGGGGCAGCAGACTGATCGGCAGCCCGCGCTCCGCCGCCACGCGCTCGAGCTCGGCCCGCGCAGCGTCCTCGGCGGCGCGATTGCGGGGCGGAGACAGCACCACGAGAGTGAACGGGCGCTCGCGGTCCCAGATACTGCGCCCCGCCGCGGTGATGGCCTGCTCGACCGCGGCGCCGTCGAACACGACCTGCGATTGCCCGCGCGGCCCCACCGCATAGCTTTTCACGTACCGGGTCGCCTCGGCCAGCACGCTGGCGAGCGCCGGATCGTCGGCGGACTCGCGGCGGCCGGTCGCGCGCACCAGCGCCTGGCGCATGGCGTCCTGCACCGCGGCGCCGGACTGTCCGTCGACATCGACTTCGTAAACCCGCACCGGCCGTCCCGCCCACGACGACAGCGGCAGCACGCAGCACAGAGCGCACAGGCTCGCGAGAAGTGCGCGCACGCGCCGGCTCTCGCTGGTTGATTTTGGGCCCGGTCGCGACATGGTCTGGATCGCACGCGCCACAGCGCGAAGCGACAGGTACAATACCATACGCGCCCGTGCGACACGGCGGCCCGCCCCGCTTCGCTTCAAGACTCATGACAGAAGGCCCCGGCATCACCTATCGCGATGCCGGCGTCGACATCGACGCCGGCGATGAACTCGTTGAACGCATCAAACCGCTGGTGCGCCGCGCGCAGCGCCGCGAAGTGCTCGCCGGCATCGGCGGCTTTGGTGCGCTGGTCGAGCTGCCGCCCGGCTACCAGCGCCCGGTGCTGGTCGCGGGCACCGACGGCGTGGGCACGAAGCTGCGGCTTGCGATCGACACCGGCCGCCACGACACGATCGGCATCGATCTGGTGGCGATGTGCGCCAACGACATCGTGGTGCAGGGCGCCGAGCCGCTGTTCTTCCTCGACTACTACGCCACCGGCAAGCTGCGCGTGGCGGTCGCCGAGGCGGTGGTGCGCGGGATCGTGGAGGGCTGTGTGCAGGCGGGCGCCGCGCTGGTGGGAGGCGAGACCGCGGAAATGCCCGGCATGTACCACGGCGAGGACTACGATCTCGCCGGATTCTGCGTCGGCGTGGTGGAGAAGGACGCGATCATCGACGGTGCGCGGGTGAGCGCCGGGGATGCGATCATCGGCCTCGCCTCATCCGGGCCGCATTCCAACGGCTATTCGCTCATCCGCAAGCTGGTGGCGGACGCCGGCGCGACTGCCACGACCAGCCTCGAGGGGCGCAGCCTCATCGACCGGCTGCTCACGCCGACACGTATCTACGTGAAGCCGCTGCTGGCGCTGCTGCGGGCAATGCCCGTGCACGGCATGGCGCACATCACCGGCGGAGGTTTGAGCGACAACCTGCCGCGGGTACTGCCCGAGGGGCTTGAGGCGGTGCTGGAGCGCCGCAGCTGGCACCGCGATCCGGTGTTCGATTGGTTGCAACGTGCCGGGCGCATCGAGCCTGCGGACATGTACCGCACTTTCAACTGTGGCGTCGGCATGGTCGTGATCGTGCCGCCCGAGCGCGCCGCTGCCGCGGTGGAATTCCTCGCGGCGCGCGGGGAAACGGCCCACGTCATCGGTGAAGTCCGCGCCGGCGGGCGCGGCGTGTTCATCCACGAATGAGCGCCGGCACGCCGTTCAGGCTCGCCATCCTCATTTCCGGCCGCGGCTCGAACATGAGCGCTATCACGCGCGCCTGTCTCGCAGGCAGCATTGCCGCGCAGGTCGCCGTGGTGATCTCGGATCGCGCCGACGCGGCCGGTCTCGCCCGCGCCGCCGAGCTGGGTATCGAAACCGCCACGGTGCTGCAGCCGCAGGCCGCAGGTGGCAGCGCCTTCGAGCGCTCGCTGGCGGCCGCGCTCGATGCGCATCAGCCCGATGTGATCGCGCTCGCGGGTTTCATGCGTATTCTGTCGGGGCGGTTCGTCGCTCACTACCTCGGCAGAATGCTCAACATTCACCCCTCGCTCCTGCCTGCGTACCGCGGCCTGCATACCCATCGCCGTGTGCTCGAGGCAGGCGACACCGAGCATGGCGCAAGCGTGCATTTCGTGACCGCGGAGCTCGACGGTGGGCCGGTCGTGCTGCAGTCCAAGGTTGCGGTGGAGCCCGGCGACACCGAAGCGACACTGTCAGCGCGCGTTCAGGCCACCGAGCACATCATTTATCCGCGCGTGCTCGGGTGGTGCGCGCAGCGGCGTCTCGCGTGGCGCGAGGGCGCCGCCTGGCTCGACGGGCGGCGCCTGCAGGCGCCCATCGTGGAGGATTTCGGTGCAGCAGCGCGCAACTGACCCGCCTCGCCTCAAGCGCCCGGCGCTGTGCTCAAGACTCATCCTGACCGCGGTGCTGTCGGTCCTGATGGTAAGCGTCACTGCCGCCGATGAGCTCAAGCCCTTCGAGGCCAGCTACGCGTGGATCTGGCACGGCATGGACGTCGCGGTCTCGACCCTGAAGCTCGAGAAGACCGGCGAGACCTGGACCTACAGTTCCAAAAGCGAGCCGCGCGGCGTCGGCAAGGTGTTCTCGGAACGACCCATCCAGCGTAGCGTGCTGCGGGTGACCGACGCCGGCACGCAACCGCTGAGCTACCAGGCGAGCGACGGCACCAGCTCCACGCGGCGTGCGGTGGATGTGAAGTACGACTGGGAGCAGGGCCGTCTCACCGGTGTCTACGAAGACACCCCGGTGGATCTGCCGCTCACGCCCGGGGTGCAGGATGACGCCTCGGTGCAGGTGGCGCTGATGGTCGAGTTACTGCGCGGCCACACACCCGAGCACTTCTCGCTGTTGAACAAGAATGCCGTGCGCGAGTATCGCTACGTACGTGAGGGCGAGGCGACCGTGCAGACGCCGTTCGGCAAGATCGCGACCGTCATCTACCGCAGCGAGCGCCAGGGATCGCCGCGCGTGACGCGCTTCTGGTGCGCACCCTGGCGCGGCTACGTCCCGATGCGCGTCGAGCAGAAGCGCGGCGATGACATCGAGTGGAGCATGGAGATCAGGAGCCTGACGCGCGAGTGAGGCGGCACGCGCTCAGGCCTTGGGCAGCGTCACGCCTTTCTGGCCCATGTACTTTCCGCCGCGGTCCCGATAGGACGTCGAGCACACCTCGTCCGACTCGAAAAACAGCATCTGTGCGACGCCTTCGTTGGCGTAGATCTTGGCGGGGAGCGGCGTGGTGTTGGAAAACTCGAGCGTGACGTGGCCTTCCCACTCGGGTTCCAAAGGCGTTACGTTCACTATTACACCGCAACGCGCGAACGTGCTTTTTCCCACAGTAATGATGAGCACGTTGCGCGGGACGCGAAAGTACTCAACCGTCCGAGCCAGCGCGAACGAGTTAGGAGGGATGATGCAGACATCGCCGCTAAAGTCGACGAAGCTCCTCTCGTCGAAGTTCTTCGGATCGACGATGGTGGAGTTGATGTTGGTGAAGATCTTGAACTCGCTCGC
>CATPBQ010000092.1 GCA_955652795.1 uncultured Steroidobacteraceae bacterium
GGATACGGATGCACGCCTGCCGACGCGCGCCAGTGACGCGCACCGGGTCGGCCGGCTCGACGCGGCGGGCGCCGAAATCGTCGCCGAGCTCCTCGAGCGTTGGCCCGCGCTCGAGCCCGACGCGCGTGTGCGCCTCGCACGGCAGGTACTGACACGCTACGGCACCGACCCCGCTGAGTCCGGCAACGATGATGACGACGCCTGGCGCACGCGCCTCGAGCGCCTGGCGCGTCCTCAATAGCGCTGAGGTGAAGTGAACGGCTCGGCCCGGCAACGCGCTCTCACCGTCAGTCTGCTGCAGCGCGCGGATCTGTGGCGGCAGGCGGAGACGCGCGCCCGCCGCCTCGCCCGCGGGCGCAGCGACGATGCCGCGGACGCCACGCGCCTGGCGGACGACTATCGCCTGCTCGCACATGATCTGGCGCGCGTGCGCATGCTCATGCCGGACTCGCGCACCCGCGAGTACCTGGAAGCCGCTTACGCGCGCGCGCACGCGACGCTGCATCACGGCGCCTGGCGCATCGGCAGCGATCTGTTGACTCTGTTCCGCGACGAGATTCCGGCGGTGGTGCGCTGGCTGAGGACCTACATACTGTGGTCGACGGTGATTTTCACGCTGGCCGTGATCGGCGGGTACGCGCTGGTGCAGCGTTACCCGGAGCTCATCGCGCTATTCGCCTCCCCCGATCTGATCGCCAGCGTGGAGCGCGGCCAGCTGTGGACGGAAGGGTTGCTGAACATCGTGCCTTCCTCGGTGCTTTCGGCGCAGATCCTGGCGAACAACATCGTCGTGAGTCTGTTCGCCTACTGCGCCGGGTTCCTGTTCGGACTGGGCACTCTTTATATCCTCGGTTTGAACGGCCTGATGCTGGGCGCGGTGTTCGCGTTCGTGAGCCTGCACGGACTGCGCCTGCAGCTGTTCGGGTTCATCGTGGCGCACGGCTGCGTCGAGCTCTCGGTCATGTGCCTGTCGGGCGCCGCGGGGGCCGCGGTGGGTGAGGCGCTGATCCGCCCGGCGCAGGCGGGGCGCATTGAATCGTTTCGCGTCGCGGCGCTGCGCTCCGGCAAGCTCCTGATCGCCTGTGCGCTGCTGCTGGTGGGAGCGGGGATCCTGGAAGGTTACGTTTCGCCCAATCCGCGCTTTGCGCTGTGGGCGCGCAGCGCGATCGGCGCGAGTTACTGGCTGTTCATGGTCGCGCTGCTGTCGGGCTGGCTGTTTGGCCGGCGCGCACGCCGGCCAGTGCCGTAACACGCCGCTACACGCGCCGCGAGCGACGCAGCGCTTCGTACTTGGCGAACACCGCCTGCTCGAGCAACTCCGCGGGCGCCGCCACCACCGGCGCGCCGAGCCGCTGCAGCAGCAGGCGCTGGGCCGCGGCGCGCGTCTCATGCTCGGCGGCAGCGAGCGCGATCCACGGGTCCAGCCATTCACGCGCCTCGCCCTGGGCCAAAGCGCCGATCTCTGCGCTGTGCACGCCCGCTACCACGAGCAGGTGCGGCGGGGTCAGCAGCCGCACGGCACGCGAGAGCTGGTCGGCGACGCTGGCGTCGTCGAGATCCGTCAGCAGCACGATGAGTCCGCGATGCTTGAGAAGCGTGCGCATGCTCACCGCGGCGGCCGTCGGATCCGACTCCGCCGCCTGCACCGACAGCTGTTCCAGCACGCCGCGCAGGCGCGTCACCCCGGCGAGCCCGCGCGCCGGCGCGCAGCTGGCGAGCACGCGGTCGGCGTACACCACCAGTCCGATGCGGTCGTCATGGTGCGTGACGATTTCCGCAAAGCGCGCTGCCAGGTTGGCATACAGGCCGAAGCGGTCCAGACGCCCGGCGCGCACGCGGCTGAAGCGGCCGGCGTCGATGGCGACCAGGATGTCGAGATGCTGATCCTCGCTGAACTCACGGGTGACCAGGCTGCCGGCGCGTGCCGTTGCCTTCCAGTCGATCCTGGCCAGCGGGTCGCCACGCACGTAGCTGCGCAGCTGGTGCAGCTCCGCGCCCGCGCCGGCGACACGCCGCGGGCGCGCGCCGCCCGCCAGGCCGCGCGGGCGCACCCGGGTGCGCAGCGCGTCGGGAGCAACCACCAGGCGGAGCTCGGGGCGCAGGGCACAGGTCCACCACGCGAGTCGCAGCGGACCCAACACGCGCGCCGGCAGCGCCGGCCACACCTGCGGCCCGAGCCGCACGGGCAACAGCATCACCGGATCCTGCACCGTGGCGTGCGCGGGCGCGGTCACGCGGCGGACCTGCGCCAGGGGTTCGAAGCCCGCCGGGATCGCCGCTGCGTATTCAACGGCGAGCGTCCGGGCGGAAGCGTTGGCGAACACGAAGGCAGCCGCGTGCGGCCGCCCCAGAAAGGCGCGCGGCGCCGTCGCGAGGCGCGCCTCGACCGGCACGCGGCGCACGAACCATCCCTCGAGCGCCAGTCCGAGCAACAACAGGCCCGCCGGGATGCGCCACAGACCGGTGAGGCCAGGCTCGCTCGACCAGATCCCGGCGATCGCCACGACCGCGGTCAGCAGCACGAGGACGTAGGCTCGATGGGCCAGGTGCATGGTGTGTGCGCTCGCTCAGCGCGGCACCGGGGTCTCCGACAGCAGAGCCCGCACGACGTCGAGGTCAGTAACGCCCTCGAGTGCGGCTTCCGGTGTCAGCACCAGGCGGTGTGCCATCACCGACACGGCGACTTCCTTGACATCGTCGGGGGTCACGAAGTCGCCGCCGCGCAGGCCCGCCGCAATGCGGCCGGCCTTCAGCAGTGCCAGAGCCCCGCGCGTCGATAGGCCGAGCGTCAGACGCGCGTGCTCGCGCGCCGCGCGCGCCAGATCCAGCACGTAGGACACGAGCGCGTCGGCGACATGAATCCGCTCCACCTCCGCGCGTGCCTCGCCGATCAGCGCTCGATCGAGCACCGTGATCTGCCCGAGCGCCGTCTGGCCCGCGGCCAGCACGCCACCGTAGCGCCTGAGGATGTCGGCTTCCGCCTCGCGGGCCGGGTAGTCCATCTCGATGCGCAGCATGAAGCGGTCGAGCTGCGACTCCGGCAGCGGATAGGTACCCTCGAAGTCACGCGGGTTCTGCGTGGCGATCACCAGGAAGTCCGCCGGCAGCTGCCAGGCCGCGCGCTCGACGCTGACTTGCCGCTCCTCCATCGCTTCGAGAAGCGCCGACTGCGTCTTGGGCCCCGCGCGGTTGATTTCATCGACCAGCACCACATCGGCGAACACCGGGCCGGGACGAAACACAAAGGTGCGCTGCGCCTCGTCGAACACGTGCAC
>CATPBQ010000093.1 GCA_955652795.1 uncultured Steroidobacteraceae bacterium
ACGATAAGGTCGCCGGTATTGACCTTGCCGCCCTTGGCGATGTGGACCTTGTCGATGACGCCGCCCGTCGTCGAGGGCACATCCATGGTCGCCTTGTCCGACTCAAGCGTCACGAGGGGCGTGTCGGTTTCGACGCTGTCGCCGGCCTTCACCAGCACGTCGATGACGGCAACGTCCTTGAAGTTGCCCAGGTCGGGCACGCGCACTTCCACGAGGCCCGCTGCCGCGTTCATGGCATCGCCCTCAGACCTTCCAGGGAACGGGCTTCGCGGGATCGACGCCGAGCGCCTTGATCGCACGGCTCACGGTCGCCTGGTCCACGCGAGCGTCGTCGGCGAGCGCCTTGAGTGCCGCCACGGCGATGTAGTTGCGGTCGACCTCGAAGTGCCGCCGCAGCGCCGCGCGCGAATCGGAGCGGCCGAAACCATCGGTGCCGAGCGTCACGTAGCGCCCGCCCACCCACTGGCGGATCTGGTCGGGCACGGTACGCACGTAGTCGGTCGCCGCCACCACCGGACCCTCGCGCCCCAGCAGCATCTGCCGGACGTACGGCACGCGCGCAGGCTCGCCCGGGCGCAACAGGTTCCAGCGTTCGCATTCCAGCGCCTCGCGGCGCAGCTCGCTGAAGCTCGTGACCGACAGCACATCCGCCGGTACGCCGTAGTCGTCCTCGAGAATTTTCGCCGCCGCAAGGCACTCACGCAGGATGGTGCCGGAACCCAGCAGCGTCGCGCGCACCTTGCCGCGGCCGCCGATCTGCAGCAGGTAGCCGCCGCTCAGGATCCCCGCTTGCACGCCCGCTGGCATGGCCGGCTGCGCGTAGTTCTCGTTCATGACGGTGATGTAGTAGAAAATGCTCTGCTGCTCGGCGTACATACGGCGCAGCCCGTCGTGAATGATCACAGCGAGCTCATAGGCGAAGGCCGGATCGTAGGCGACGCAGTTCGGCACGGTGCTCGCAACCAGCTGGCTGTGCCCATCCTGGTGCTGCAGACCCTCCCCGGCGAGCGTGGTGCGCCCGGCGGTGGCCCCCATCAGGAAGCCGCGCACCTGCATGTCGCCTGCCGCCCAGATGAAATCCCCGACGCGCTGAAAACCGAACATCGAGTAGAAGATGTAGAACGGCACCATGTTGATGCCGTGGTTGCTGTAGGCGGTGCCAGCGGCCATCCACGAGCACAGCGATCCCGCCTCGTTGATGCCTTCCTCGATCATCTGGCCCTTCTTGTCCTCGCGGTAGGACATGAGCGTCTCCGCGTCCTGCGGCGTGTACAGCTGACCGACCGAGGAATAGATGCCGATCTGGCGGAACAGCCCCTCCATGCCGAAGGTGCGCGCCTCGTCCGGTACGATCGGCACGATGTTGCGACCGATGTTCTTGTCCTTGAGCAGCATGGTGAGCGCCCGAACGAACGCCATGGTGGTGGAGATCTCGCGCTCGCCGGTCCCCTCGAGGAGCGAGGCGAACGCCTCGAGCGGGGGTATTACGAGGGCGGGGGCGCTGCGGCGCCGGCTCGGCAGGTAACCCCCGAGCGCCGCGCGGCGCTCGTGCAGGTAGCGCGCCTCCTCCGCCGCCTCCTCGGGCTTACGGAACGGCAGATTCTCGAGGTCCTCATCGGAGACCGGGATGTTGAAGCGGTCGCGGAACGTGCGCAGGTCCTCCGTGGAGAGTTTCTTCTGCTGGTGGGCGATCATCTGGCCCTCGCCGCCCTTGCCCAGGCCGAAGCCCTTCACGGTCTTCGCCAGAATCACGGTCGGCTGCCCCTTGTGGCTCATGGCGGCGGCGTAGGCCGCATACACCTTGCGTGGGTCGTGGCCGCCGCGATTCAGCCGCCAGATCTCCTCGTCGGACATGTTGGCGACCATTGCCTTGAGCTCGGGGTACTTGCCGAAAAAATGCTCGCGCGTGTACGCCCCACCCTTGGCCTTGAAGTTCTGGTATTCGCCGTCGACGCACTCCTCCATCACCCGGCGCAGCAGGCCCTGATGGTCGCGCGCCAGCAGCGGATCCCAACGCGAACCCCACAGCACCTTGATGACATTCCAGCCGGCGCCGAGAAAGGCCGCCTCGAGCTCCTGGATGATCTTGCCGTTGCCGCGCACCGGGCCATCGAGCCGCTGCAGGTTGCAGTTGATGACGAAGATGAGGTTGTCGAGTCCCTCGCGCACCGGCATGGTGAGCGCGCCCATCGACTCCGGCTCGTCCATCTCACCGTCGCCGACGAATGCCCACACCTTCCGATCCGAGGGCTTCACCAGGGCGCGGTGCTCCAGGTAACGCGTGAAGCGTGCCTGGAAAATCGCCATCATCGGACCCAGGCCCATCGACACCGTCGGGAACTGCCAGAAATCAGGCATCAGCCACGGGTGCGGATAGGATGACAGGCCCACACCCGGACCACCCGCCTCCTGGCGGAAGTGCTGCAGCCGCTGCTCGTCGAGGCGTCCTTCCAGATACGCGCGCGCGTAGATACCGGGCGAGGAATGTCCCTGCACGAACACCATGTCACCGGGGTGCTGCTCGGAGGCTGCGCGCCAGACGTGATTGAATCCCACCTCGTACAAGGTTGCGGATGAGGCGTAGCTCGAGAGGTGGCCGCCGTACTCGGAGGACTTCTTATTCGCCTGCAGCACCATCGCCAGCGCGTTCCAGCGGATGTAGGCCTCGATGCGGCGCTCGAGCGCACGGTTGCCCGGATACTCCGGCTCACGTCCGGTGGGAATGCTGTTGACGTAGGCGGTGTTG
>CATPBQ010000094.1 GCA_955652795.1 uncultured Steroidobacteraceae bacterium
GTATATGAGGGCCGCCAGCTGCACGCTCACGATCACGGCAATGTCGCGCACGAGTGTCCTGCGCGGCTTACGGGGATTGGCGACGATCAGGGTGAGTGTGGGGCCGAGCGCCAGGTCCACGAACGCCACGATCGCGACCACGTGCAGCACGCCGGTGAGGTACCAGCCGGGCCAGCGGTACCAGCCCAGGTACAGCGCGCCAAAAATCAGTGCCAGCAGAGTGACGCTGGCAGAGAGGTGCAGGCCGAACGCCTGGAGCCGGAACCTCATGCCTCAGGTGCAATCCTTCGGCGACTGCTCGGGGGGCGCCGACCCTTCCTGCCGGGGCGCAGCCTCCCCGGGAATCGCGTGCTGCTCCGACAGCCAGGCGCCCAGGTCCATCAGGCGGCAACGCTCGCTGCAGAACGGGCGAAAAGGCGCGGTATCCCACGCCAATTCACGCTGGCAGGTCGGACAGTTGACGCGCGCCGGACTCATCCTGAAACGGCTTCAGGCGCAACAGCTCAGCATGACCGGCACGTCCGCCTCGGCTTGTGTCGGGCGGCTCGCCAGCCCGTTCCAGGCGAGGAAGCGGATATTGCAGCGATGGTGACTGCCGCTGATCTCGGGATACAGGCCCGCGGATGCCGGCAGCGAGATGCGCAGCAGCTGCAGCGGATTGTCGCGCTCGAATGTGATGTTGAAGGTACCGCCCCTGGCAATCTCCTCGCGGCTGCGGCCGTTCTGGCGCGTGAGCCACAGCAGCTCCGCGATCGCGTCGCACATCGGACGCAGCAGCCCGAGCCACTGATTGAAGGTACGCATGCGCGCATCGTCGGACTGCGTGAGCCAGAAGTAATAGTCGGGCAGGTCAAACTCGCAGGTTCCGCCCGGGATGGCGCTGCGATGCTTGATGGCGTTCACGAACTCCGAATCCCGCAACGGCTGCAGGAACGTCGAGCCGGCGGCGATGAGATCGGCGCGCAGGCGCAGCAGGTTCGACATGAGCGTCTTCAGCCGCTGAGTGTCCACGCCCGGGTTTGACTGAAATTCGTTCAGGCTCGTCAGCTGGCTCTCGAGCTCCTTCAGCACATCCGAGCGCACATCGCCGCGCGTGGTGATGGCGAGGATGTCGATCAGGCTCGACATCGCCGCACGGCTGCCCCAGGGGCTCGCCATCTCGGTGTGATAGAGCGCCTGGTTGTAGAGAAAATCCAGGCGCAGGAAGGTCCGCATCCGCTCGTTCAGCGGCTGCTCGAAGATGAGCTGCTCCGCGGCAGCGTCCGGCGCTGCAGTGGCCCCGGCCTCGGGTACAGCGGATTGCGTCATGTTCCTATTCTGCTTGAGCGGCGCGCGATCCGTACACCCCCCGCGTTGCGTGGCCGGGGCAGCCTCAGGCGCGCGGCTGCTGGGCGAGTTCCAGGTAACGCGTGTGCAGTGTCGCGACCTGCTCGCGTATCGCGCTCATGTCGGCGTAGTTGCGGATGACATCGTCGGCGGCCTTGAGGCGGGCCGACCGCGGGGCTTGCGCGTTGAGAATCGCCTGCGCCTGCTCGATAGTCCCGCCGTCACGGGCCCGCAGGCGTCGTATCTGCAACTGCTCCTCACAGTCGACCACCAGCACGCGATCCACGTTCGAGCCGAGATTTTTCTCGACCAGCAACGGAATGACGAGGATCTGGTAGGGGCCGCCGGCGGCGGCAGAGCGGGCTTCCATCGCGGCACCGATGGCCGGGTGCGTCAGCGCCTCCAGATCCGCCCGCGCCTTGGGATCGGAGAACACGATCTCGCGCAGCGCCGGACGATCGAGGTGCCCGTCGGGAGTGAGAATCGAGGGGCCGAACCGCTCGACCAGCCGCTCGAGCGGGGGCTGCCCGGGCTCGACGACCTCGCGCGCGACCTGGTCGCTGTCGAGGATCGGCACACCGAGGGCGCCGAAGAACTTTGCCGCGGTCGACTTGCCGCTGGCGATGCCCCCGGTAAGGCCCACGCGGTAGACGCGCGCGCTCACGGGCGTGCCGCGAACAGCCCGAGGTAGCCCGCCACCAGCTGCGGACCGAACATCAGCATCAGCCAGCCGGCTGCGGCGAGGAACGGGCCGAAGGCGATGGGTGTGGCGCGGCTCTGGCCGCGCAGGCTGAGCAGGGCAATGCCGACCAGGGCGCCCGCCGCGGCGGCTACCAGGATGATCGGCAGGAGCATCTGCCAGCCGAGCCACGCGCCGAGCGCGGCGAAGAGCTTGAAGTCACCGTACCCCATGCCTTCCTTACCGGTGAGCATCCGGAAGAGATGATAGACGCTCCACAGGCTTGCGTAACCCGCCATCGCCCCGATGAGGCTCGAGCGCACGTCCACCGGGAGCGGGGCGCCGACTGCCTGCCCTGCCCACAGACTCAGGAGCAGACCGATCCACAGCAGCGGTAGCGTGAGACCGTCCGGCAGCAGCTGATGATCGACGTCGATGAAAGCCAGCGCGATCAGGAACCAGGTGAGCACCATCGCCGCGAGAGCCGGCCAGCCGAAACCGAACCTCCACGCGACCGCTGCGCACAGAACCCCGCTCAACGCCTCCACCAGCGGGTAGCGAGCGCTGATCGGCTGGCCGCAACGGGCGCAACGCCCCCTGAGCATGACCCAGGAGATGAGCGGAATGTTCTGCAGCGCGCTGATCGGCGCCCGGCACGCCGGGCAGGCCGAGCGAGGCACCGCGAGGTTGAAGGGCTCCGGCGCACCGGCGGGCATCGTCGCGGCCGCCGCTTCGCCCGTGAGCTCTCTGCACTGCTCGCGCCAGGCGCGATCCAGCATCACCGGCAGGCGATAGATCACCACGTTGAGGAAGCTGCCCACGGCCAGACCCAGCACCAGGCAGGTGCCCACGAACACGGCGGGCGAGGACGCGAGCAGCTCGATCACTGACATGATGTGTTGAGTTTCTAATGAAAACGCCGCGCGGAGCGCGGCGCTTTCGAGCCCCTCAAGGCGATTGCCCGCTCGTCAGACGACCGATCCGAGCTTGAAGATCGGCAGGTACATGGCGATCACGAGGCTCCCCACGAGCACGCCCAGGATCACCATGATCATGGGCTCGAGCAGGCTCGACATCGCATCGACCGCGTTGTCGACCTCCGCCTCGTAGAATGTCGCCACCTTGGCCGACATCTCGTCCAGTGAGCCCGATTCCTCACCCACCGCGATCATCTGATTGACCATGTTGGGAAACAGGCCGGTGTTTTCCATCGAGCGCTGCAGGCGCTGGCCGGTCGAGACCTCGTCGCGCATTCTCAGCACCGCGTTCTCGTAGACGATGTTACCGGTCGCGCCGGCCACCGAGTCCAGCGCCTCGACCAGCGGCACGCCCGCCGAGAACATCGTCGACAGCGTGCGCGCATAGCGTGCAATGGCGGCCTTGTTCAGGATGGGTCCGATGATGGGAAGCTTGAGCGACAGCCGGTCGAGGAATTCGCGCATGGCCCTGGAGCGCTTCTTGAAATAGAAGAAGGCGTATACGCCGGCGGCCAGCACCATCGCGATGTAAATGCCCTCGTGCTGCACGAACTTTGAGAGGTTGATGACCATCTGCGTGAACGCCGGCAGGTCGGCGCCGAATCCCTTGTACAGGCTTTCGAACTCCGGAATCACAAAGAGCAGCAAGACTGTGGTCACGATGACCGCGACGGCCAGCACCGCGGCCGGGTAGAAAAGCGCCTTCTTCACCTTTTTCTTCAGGGCTTCGGTCTTTTCCTTGTACGTCGCGACCTTGTCCAGCAGCGATTCGAGGGCACCGGCCTGCTCGCCCGCTTCCACGAGGCTCACAAACAGGTCGTCGA
>CATPBQ010000095.1 GCA_955652795.1 uncultured Steroidobacteraceae bacterium
CATCGAACTCGCCGCTGATGATGCCCTTGAAGCCGCGGATGGTGTCCTTCAGCGGCACGATCTTGCCGTCCTGGCCGGTGAATACCTTGGCGACGTTGAAGGGCTGCGACATGAAACGCTGCACCTTGCGCGCGCGGTACACGGCGAGCTTGTCCTCCTCCGACAGCTCGTCCATCCCCAGGATCGCGATGATGTCCTGCAACTCCTTGTAGCGCTGCAGCACCGCCTGCACGCCGCGCGCGGTATTGTAGTGCTCCTCGCCCACCACCAGCGGGTCCAACTGGCGGCTGGTGGAATCGAGCGGATCGACCGCCGGGTAGATGCCGAGCGTTGCGATCTGGCGCGACAACACCACGGTGGCGTCCAGGTGAGCGAAAGTCGTGGCGGGGGACGGGTCGGTCATGTCGTCCGCCGGCACGTACACCGCCTGGATGGAGGTGATGGAGCCGGTCTTGGTGGACGTGATGCGCTCCTGCAGCACGCCCATCTCCTCGGCGAGCGTCGGCTGGTAGCCCACCGCCGAGGGCATGCGCCCGAGCAGCGCCGACACCTCGGTGCCCGCGAGCGTGTAACGGTAGATGTTGTCGACGAAGAACAGCACATCGCGCCCCTTGCCCCCGTCCTCGCGCGTCTCATCGCGGAAGTACTCGGCCATGGTGAGTCCGGTGAGCCCCACGCGCAGGCGGTTGCCCGGCGGCTCGTTCATCTGCCCGTACACCATCGCGACCTTGGAGTTCGACAGGTTGTCCTTGTCGATGACCCCCGACTCGATCATCTCGTGATAGAAGTCGTTGCCCTCGCGGGTGCGCTCGCCGACGCCGGCGAATACCGACAGGCCGCTGTACTGCTTGGCGATGTTGTTGATGAGCTCGAGCATGTTGACGGTCTTGCCGACCCCCGCGCCGCCGAACAGGCCGACCTTGCCGCCCTTGGCGAACGGCACCAGCAGATCAATGACCTTGATACCCGTGACCAGCAGGTCCTGGCCGCCGGCCTGCTGCTCGAACGACGGCGGCGGGCGATGAATCGGCAGATACTCGTTGGCTTGCACCGGTCCCTGGTTGTCCTGCGGCTTGCCGAGCACGTCCATGATACGCCCGAGGGTGCCCTTGCCCACCGGCACCGTTATCGGCGCGCCGGTCGCCTGCACGGTGAGGCCGCGCTTGAGTCCCTCGGAAGGGCCCATGGCGATGGTACGCACCACGCCGTCGCCCAGCTGCTGCTGCACCTCGAGCGTCAGCTCCACGTCCTTGAGCTTGAGGGCCTCGTAGATCCTGGGGATGGATTCGCGCGGGAACTCGACGTCGATGACGGCGCCGATGATCTGGGTGATCTGTCCCTCGGGAGTGGCCATGGTGTCGTTCCTCAAACCGCAGCGGCGCCGCCCACGATCTCCGAAAGCTCCTTCGTGATCGCAGCCTGGCGGGCCTTGTTGTAGATCAGTTGCAGCTCGTTGATCAGCTTGCCGGCATTGTCCGAGGCCGCCCCCATGGCGACCATGCGGGCCGCCATCTCGGAGGCGACGTTCTCGACCGCGCCGCGATACACCTGCGACTCGATGTAGCGCATCAGCAGGCCATCGAGGATGCCGGCGGCATCCGGCTCGTAGATGTAGTCCCAGTGCTCCTGCAGCCCTTCGGTGTCGAGCGCCTCGATCGGCAGCAGCTGCTCCACGGCCGGCTTTTGCGTCATGGTGTTGACGAACTGCGCATTCACCAGCAACAGCTGATCGAGCTCACCGGCGCGATACGCGTCCAGCATCACTTTGACCGTGCCGATGAGATCCTTGACGTGCGGCCGGTCGCCCAGGTGCGAGACGTTGGCGAGAATCGGCACGCCCAGGCGCCGGAAGAAGGTCAGTCCCTTGGTGCCGATGAGGCACAGGCTCACCTGCGCACCCTTGCCCTGCCACTCGCGCATGAGCATGAGGGTCTGCCTGAAGACGTTGGCGTTGAGCGCACCGGCCAGACCGCGGTCGGTGGAGATCACGATCAGGCCGATCGTCTTCGGCTCGCGCGTGACCAGGAACGGATGCCGGTAATCCGGGTTCGCCTCGGTGAGGTGCCCGATCACGTTGCGCATCTTCTGCGCGTACGGGCGCGCGAGCTTCATGCGCTCCTGCGCGCGGCGCATCTTGCTGGTGGCCACCATCTGCATGGCCTTGGTGATCTTCTGAGTGTTCTTGACACTCACGATCTTGGAGCGGATTTCCTTGGTGCCGGGCATCGCGGGCTCGCTCTAGTAGGTGCCGGTGGCCACGAAGTCCTCGATGCACTTCTTCATCGCCGCCTCGTTCTCCTTGGTGAGCTTGGGTTGTGCGTTGATGCCTTCCAGCATCGACTGGTAGCTGGTGTGTGCGAACGCCTGCAGCGCGGTCTCGAACGCCACCAATTTCTTCAGCTCCACCTTGTCCATGTAGCCGCTGTTGACCGCGTAGATCGACAGCGCCATCTCGGCGACCGACATGGGCGCGTACTGCTTCTGCTTCATTACCTCGGTGACCCGCTGGCCGCGTTCGAGCTGCTTGCGGGTCGCCTCATCCAGATCGGAGGCGAACTGCGAGAATGCCGCGAGCTCGCGATATTGGGCGAGCGAGAGGCGGATGCCGCCGCCGAGCTTCTTGATGATGTCGGTCTGCGCCGCGCCGCCGACCCGCGACACGGAGATACCGGCGTTCATGGCGGGACGGATGCCCGCGTTGAACAGATCCGTCTCGAGGAAGATCTGGCCGTCGGTGATCGAGATCACGTTGGTTGGCACGAACGCGGTCACATCGCCCGCCTGGGTCTCGATGATCGGCAGCCCGGTGAGCGAGCCGGTCTTGCCCTTCACCGCGCCCTTGCTGATCATCGCCACGTACTCTTCGTTGACGCGCGCGCTGCGCTCGAGCAGACGCGAGTGCAGGTAGAACACGTCTCCCGGGAACGCCTCGCGGCCCGGCGGACGGCGCAGCAGGAGCGAGATCTGCCGGTAGGCGACCGCCTGCTTGGACAGGTCATCATAGATAATGAGTGCGTCCTCGCCGTTGTCCATGAAGTACTCGCCCATGGTGACGCCCGAGTAGGCGGCGATGTACTGCAGGGCGGGGGCC
>CATPBQ010000096.1 GCA_955652795.1 uncultured Steroidobacteraceae bacterium
GCTCCAGGAGCTGACCCGTCTTGCCCCCGGGAGCGGCACACGCATCGAGCACGCGCATGCCACCGCGCACATCCAGCAGGGGCACCGCGAGCTGCGCGCCCGCGTCCTGAACCGAGACGGTCCCTTCGGCAAAGCCGGGCAGGCGGCTTACGGGCATTGGGTGATTCAAAGTGACTGCGCATGGGGCCCACTGTATCGGATAGGCGCCAATCTCCGCTTCCGCCAGTTGGGCCACGTAGGCCCGCGCGGCCAGGCGCGAAGCATCCACGCGCACGGTCATGGGTGGATGGCCGTTGTTGGCCGCCAGTATGGCCGGGCAGTGCTCGGGCCAGGCGGCCGTGATCTGCTCCACGAGCCAGGCTGGGTGTGCGGTGCGTGCCGGCAGCTGCGCATCCACGCGGGCGAGGAGCGCCGCACGCTCGGCGACGAACCTTCGCAGCACCGCGTTGGCGAGTCCGGTGGCCCGTTGCGCGCCCAGCAGCCGCGCCGCATCGACCGCCGCGTGCACGGTCACCTCCGCTACATTGCGCGAGTACTCGACCTGGTGGGCGGCAACCATCAGCAGCGCCCGGATGGGGCTCGCCACGCCGGACGGCTGCTTGAGCAGCACATCGACCGCGGGGGCGAGCCGCAGGTACCAGCGCAGCGTTCCCAGCGCGATGGCGCGAACCGCCGCCCGGTCCGGGGCGTTCGCGAGGGGGGCGAGCGCTGCGTCGGCCGAGTGGCCGTTCGAGATCACCTCATCGACCGCCCGCGCTGCCGCCGCCAGCGCCGGCGCGCCAGGCGCCCAGGACGTTCTAACCAAGCTGCCGCCCGGTGAGGGCCACACTATGCGAGTAATCGCGTACGGCGACCCGCCGGCGCCCAGGCCGCTGGACTTGCGTCACGCGCAGGTAGCCTCGACCGCATCGTACGCGCATGAAATCATCATGTACGGCGATGATCACACCAGGATCGTCGCTTTTCTCGTCTTTTGCAGACTGGATCGCCGCGGGCTCCGCCTCCGCCGCCAGGATGCGCAGCGGCTCTCCGTCCAGCGCCGTTTCAGCCACGGGCCGGGGATTGAAGGCCCGGACCTGGCGCTCGATCTGGACAGCGTCGCGGCTCCAGTCGATCCGTGCCTCGGCCTTCCCGATCCTGGACGCGTACGTGACACCCTCGAGGGGCTGCGGGCTGGCCGTGAGCGTGCCGGCAGCCAGTCCCTCCAACGCCTCCAGGAGCGCCGCGGCGCCGAGGCTCGAGAGCGCTGGCTCGAGCGAGCCGCTGGTGTGGCTCGCGGAAATGGCGAGCCGCCGCTGCAGCAGCACGGGGCCTGTGTCCAGACCCGAGTCCATCTGCATGATCGTGACGCCGGTTTCGGTGTCGCCGGCCAGGATGGCTCGCTGGATGGGTGCCGCTCCGCGCCAGCGCGGCAGGAGGGACGCGTGAATGTTGATGCACCCCAGGGGCGCCAGTACCAGGACCTCGGGTGGCAGGATCAGTCCATAGGCCACGACGACCAGAACCTGTGCTCGCCAGGCCTCGAGCTGTGCGCGCGCGGCGGGGCTGGTGAGAGTCTGCGGTTGCGCCAGGGGCACCCTCGAGGCAAGCGCTGCGACCTTCACAGGGCTCGCGGCGAGTTTCTGGCCGCGCCCCCTGGGCCGATCCGGCTGCGTCAGGACCCCGACGACCTGGTGTTGAGCGAGCAGCGCCGCGAGGGCTGGCAGCGCGAAGTCAGGCGTGCCGGCAAAGGCGACGCGCAACGTCAGTACGCGCGGCGCGCGCTGCCCGAGCTCGCCGCAGCAGCATGCGAGACGCGCTCCTTGCGCTCCTTCTCGAGCTTCTTGCGAATGCGCTCGCGCTTCAGATCCGACAGGTAGTCGACGAACAGCTTGCCGTCGAGGTGATCCATCTCGTGCTGGACACACACCGCCAGAATGTCGTCGTAATCGCGCTCGAACAGAGCGCCGCTGCGATCGTGCGCGCGCACGCGGATCTTCGCCGCGCGCATCACGTCATCGAAAATCCCCGGCACCGACAGACACCCTTCTTCGGTGTTCGCCTCTCCTTCGCGCGAGAGGATCTGCGGGTTGATGAGCACCAGCGGCTGGTTGTGCTCGGCGGACACGTCGATGACGATGACGCGCTGGTGGACATCGACCTGGGTCGCGGCAAGCCCGATGCCCGGAGCGGCGTACATGGTCTCGAGCAGGTCCTCGACCAGCGCGCCGAGCGCCGCATCGAAGCGTGTCACCGGCTGCGCGCGGGTGCGCAACCGGGGGTCGGGGAACTCGAGGATCGCTCTTAAGGCCATGGCTTGCCTCATATGGGGGCGGAGCCGCCCGTGATCCAGCGCACAAACTCGACATTAATTCGCATGCCGAGGGGGCACCATGCCAGTATAACAACTAGAATCTCGGGCGCAGGTCGTGGGGTCCACCTCGCGCAATGAGGAGTGGAGGATGGTCTCGAATCAAGTACTTGGAGCTCGCCTCGCGGCGGGCTTGCTGATCGTTGCGATCGCGGTTTGCGGGTGCTCGCATCTGCGGCACACGGACGCAGGCGCCTCCGCGCCCGCGCCCGTGACTGCAGCCTCGGGCGACGCGCGCGCCGTCCCCGCCGAGCCGCAGATGACGGCGACGGAAGCCGCCATCAGCGCCGCGGGCGCCAGCGCGGCCGCTCCGGCTGCGCCGCCCGCGCAGACCCGCGCCGTGGTCAACCCGAGCGCGCCGAAGCACTACACGGTCAAACGCGGCGACACGCTCTGGGGCATCGCGTCGATGTACCTGCGCGATCCGTGGTTGTGGCCCGAGGTGTGGATCATCAATCCCCAGATCCCCAATCCCCACCTC
Organism: uncultured Steroidobacteraceae bacterium; assembly: GCA_955652795.1. Taxonomy (GTDB): domain Bacteria; phylum Pseudomonadota; class Gammaproteobacteria; order Steroidobacterales; family Steroidobacteraceae; genus 13-2-20CM-66-19. The sequence continues at coordinate 2,832 of CATPBQ010000096.1, forward strand.
ATTTATCCGGGCGACAAGCTGGCGCTGGCGTATGGCGCCGACGGCCGGCCGCAGGTGAGCGTCGAGCAGGCCGGGGCCGTGCGCCTGGATCCGCGCCTGCGCAGCGCGGCGCTCGACAGCGCCATTCCGACCATTCCCTATTCGGCCATCGCCGCGTTTCTGTCGCGGCCGACGGTCATGACCACCGATGACATCCGCCACGCGCCCTATGTGCTCGCGTTCCGCGACCGGCACGAGATCGCCGGCTCGGGCATCGAAGTCTACGTGCGCAACCTTGCGGCTGCGGAGAATGCCCGCTTCGCCATCGTGCACGTCGGAGATGCGCTGCGCGATCCGGATGACGGCAAGGTGGTCGGCTACGTGGGAATCTACACGGCCACCGCGCTGGTGCAGCGCCCGGGAGATCCCGCCAAGGCGCTGCTGATCGACCCGGCGCGCGAGACGCTGCGCGGCGACCGCTTGTTATCCGCCGACGCCAGCGAGACCCCGATCACCTTCGCGCTGCGTGCGCCCGCGAGCGACGTGCACGGCCGTATCATCGACGTGGTCGGCGGCACCGAACTTGCCGGGCAGTACGCCGTGGTCGTCATCAACCGCGGCAAGCGTCACGGGCTCGAGCCCGGCAACGTGCTCGCCATCGACCAGGCGGGGGATGTGGTGCGCGACCTGTACCGCGGCGGCCAGCGCATCGGCTCGAGCAGCGCGCTGGGCAGCTCGTTCGCTCCCAAGGTGAGACTGCCGGACGAGCGCAGCGGGACGCTGCTGGTGTTCAAGGTGTTCGATCGCGTGAGCTTCGGGCTGATCGTCGGCGCCTCCGACACCATTCACACCGCCGACGTGGTGCGTAACCCCTGACTGCCTTTCCTTTATGCTCGCGCGCATGGATGCAATCCGTGCGCGCGCGCTGTTGGCGCGGGTCCCCGGGCTCAACGCCGAGCACCTTCGAGCCCTGATTGCCGCGGCGGGCGGCGAGCCGGCACGCGCGGCGGAGCCTCGCACGGCTCGCGACGTGCAGCTGCCCGCCGGCGCGCGCAGCTTCCTCGCGGCTCCCGATGAGCCGGCTCTGCAGGCGGATCTCGCCTGGCTCGCCGCGAGCGGCGCGCACATCATTCTGTGCACCGACCCGGACTATCCGCCGCTGCTCGGGGAAACTGTCGGGGCGCCCGCGGCTCTCTACCTGCTCGGATCCGCGCAAGTGCTGGCGTCGCCGCAGCTCGCCATGGTCGGCTCGCGCAACTCCACGCCCAGTGGACAGGAGACGGCGCGCGCGTTCGCGGCGTGGTTTGCGCGCGCGGGGCTCACGGTGACCAGCGGGCTGGCGGTGGGTATCGATGCCGCCAGCCACGAAGGAGCGCTGTCGGTCGAGGGCCTCACGGTGGCCGTGTGCGGCACCGGTCTCGATCGTGTCTACCCTGCCGAACACGTGCGTCTTGCCGGGCGCATCCGCGTGCGTGGTGCGCTGGTGTCGGAGTTCCCGCCGCGCACCGCGCCCCTGCGCCAGCACTTCCCGCGGCGCAACCGCATCATCAGCGGCCTGGCGCTCGGCACGCTCGTGGTCGAGGCGGCACGCCATAGCGGCTCGCTCATCACCGCGCGGCTCGCGGCGGAACAGGGACGCGAAGTGTTTGCCATCCCGGGCTCCATCCACAGTCCGGTCTCGCGGGGTTGCCACCAACTCATACGCGACGGCGCGAAGCTGGTGGAGGAAGCCGCCGACGTTCTGGCGGAGCTGCGGATTTCGGTTCCGAAAGAAACACTTACGGGCGCGCGCAGTGACCTCCAGAAGCCGCCGGCATTGGACAAGGAGTATGAAATGCTGTTAGATGCGGTCGGCTTTGAACCGGCGACCATTGATGTTCTCGTCGCACGCACGCGCTTAGCCCCCGAGTCAGTTGCCTCGATGCTGCTGATACTCGAGCTCCAGGGGCGTGTGGCGGCGCTTCCGGGCGGCCGCTATGGCCGATTACCTTGAATGATGACTGGCAGCGTTCTCGACATCCTGATCTACGTCTTCGACCGGTACATGCTCGAGGAGACTCCGCAAGTGCCTGAGCGCGAGCAGCTCGCTCGCGATCTGGAACGGGCGGGCTTCGGGCGCACCAACGTCGAGCGGGCGCTGGACTGGCTCACCGAACTTGCCTTCGGACACCAGCGGCCACCCCTGCCCGCAGCAAGGCGCGACGGCGCCGCGCACCGCGGCGTGCGGGTTTTCGCCGACAGTGAGCTGGTGCGCCTGTCGCCGGAGTGCCGCGGGCTGTTGCTGACGCTGGAACGCGCGCGTGTCATCACGCCGCAACAGCGCGAGATCGTGATCGAACGCATGCTGGCGCTGGAAGCCGACGAGCCCGACACCGAGCAGCTGAAGTGGGTCGTGCTCATGGTGCTCTCGAGTCAGCCGGGACAGGAGCTGGCCGTCGAGCGGCTCGGCGGCCTGGTGGCGGAACTGCGCACCAATGCTCCGCATTGAGCGCGCCACTGCAGCAGCAGCTGAGGTCAGGTCCGCGGCTCGTCCGCGGTTTTTCGTCTTAGGCTTGAGCCTTTTTCCGTAAGCCATGGCAGACAATCTGGTCATAGTCGAATCGCCCGCCAAGGCCAAGACGATCAAGAAGTATCTGGGCCGCGACTTCGAAGTGCTCGCCTCCTACGGGCACGTGCGCGACCTGGTGCCCAAGGAGGGCGCGGTCGATCCCGACAACGGCTTTGCCATGAAGTACCAGGTGCTCGAGAAGAACGAGCGCCACGTCGAGACCATCGCGCGCACGCTGCGCAAGGCGAAGGCGCTGTATCTGGCCACCGACCCGGATCGCGAGGGCGAGGCGATCGCCTGGCACCTGAAGGAGATCCTGAGCGCGCGCGGCGATCTCGACGGCAAGGACGTGCACCGCGTGGTGTTCTACGAAATCACGCGCAACGCCATCCGTGAGGCGGTCGGGCAACCGCGCGGCCTGTCACTCGAGCTCGTCAACGCCCAGCAGGCGCGTCGCGCGCTCGACTATCTCGTCGGCTTCAATCTCTCGCCGCTGCTGTGGAAGAAGGTGCGCCGCGGGCTGTCGGCGGGGCGCGTGCAGAGCCCGGCGCTGCGCATGATCTGCGAGCGCGAGGAGGAGATCGGCGCGTTCGTGGCGCAGGAGTACTGGAGCATCGAGGGTGAGGGGTCGCACAGCTCGCAGTCCTTTCCGCTGAAGCTGCTGGAGTATCGCGGCCAGAAGGTCGAGCAGTTCAGCTTCACCAACGAAACCCAGGCGCGCGAGGTCGAGCACGCCATCCGGACGGCGGCCGGCGCGCGCCCCGATGGCGGCGGCGAGTTGCGCGTGATCGCGATCGATCGCAAGCAACGGCGCCGCAATCCGGCCCCGCCCTTCACCACCTCGACGCTGCAGCAGGAGGCGGCCCGCAAGCTCGGCTTCAACGCCCGGCGCACCATGCGTCTCGCGCAGCAGCTGTACGAAGGACAGGACATCGGCGAAGGCAGTGTGGGGCTGATCACCTATATGCGCACCGACTCGGTGTCGCTGGCCGCGGAAGCGGTGCGCGAGATTCGCGAGGTCGCCGCGCGGCTGTACGGCAAGGATGAGGTGGCGGAGGAGCCGCGCATTTACAAGACCAAGTCGAAGAATGCGCAGGAGGCGCACGAGGCCATCCGCCCCACGGCGGCGGGCATCACGCCCGCCGACGTCGAGGGTAAGATCGAGGACGATCTGTACCGGCTGTACTCGCTCATCTGGAAACGCGCGGTCGCGTCCCAGATGAGTCACGCGCTGTTCGACACCGTCGCCGTGGACATGCTCGCCGGGCCCGACGGGACGCAGCGTCACCTGCTGCGCGCCAACGGCTCGACACTCGTCAAGCCCGGCTACATCTCCGTGTATCAGGAGGGCACCGATGACGCCAAGGCGGCCGACGACTCCGATCACGTGCTGCCGCCGATGAACGAGGGCGATGCGGTGCACTTGAGCGCATTGCGCGCCGAGCAGCATTTCACCGAGCCGCCACCGCGCTACAGCGAGGCCTCACTGGTTAAGGCGCTGGAGGAGCACGGCATCGGCCGGCCCTCGACCTATGCGGCCATCATCTCGACGCTGCAGGATCGCGAATACGTCGAAATGGACAGCCGGCGCTTCGTGCCGACCGACATCGGCAAGATCGTCAACCGCTTCCTCACGCATCACTTCCATCGCTATGTGGAGTACGGCTTCACCGCGGCGATGGAAGACGAGCTGGATGCGGTGTCGCGCGGCGAGGAAGACTGGACCACGCCGCTCGGCAAGTTCTGGAAGCCATTCATCCGCCAGGTGCAGAAGATCGAGAAGACCGTCACGCGCGAGCAGGTTGCCCAGGCGCGCGAGCTCGGCAGGGACTCTGCCACCGGCAAGCCCATCACCGTGCGCATGGGCCGCTACGGCGCGTTCGTACAGATCGGCACCAAGGACGATGAGGAGAAGCCGCGTTTCGCAGGTCTGCGCCCGGGGCAGAAGATGGATGCGCTCACGCTCGCGGACGCGATGGAGCTGTTCAAGCTGCCGCGCACGCTCGGGGAAACCCTGCAAGGCGAGGCGATCGTCGCCAACGTCGGGCGTTTCGGTCCGTACGTGAAGTACGGCAGCAAGTACGCCTCGCTCAAGGAAGACGACCCGTACACCGTGACGCTCGAGCGGGCGCGCGAGGTGATCCGCCTGAAGCAGGAAGCGGATGCCAATCGCATCATCCAGGACTTCCCGGCCGAGGGTATCCAGGTGCTCAACGGCCGCTACGGACCGTACATCACCGATCGCAAGAAGAACGCCAAGATACCGAAGGACCGCGACCCGAAGGCGCTCACGCTCGAGGAATGCCGCGCGCTGCTCGCGGCCGCGCCGGA
>CATPBQ010000097.1 GCA_955652795.1 uncultured Steroidobacteraceae bacterium
CTCCGGGATCATCGCCGGAGGCGGCAGGACCCTCACCACCACGCGCGCCTTCGCGCTGTCGGTGACCTACGTGCTTGGCATGGCGCTCACCTACACCCTCGCCGGCATTGCCTGCGCGGCCGCGGGCCGGCAGGTGCAGGCCGTGTTCCAGCAGTGGTGGGTGCTTGCGCTGTTTGCGGCACTGTTCGTGGTGCTCGCGCTCTCGATGTTTGGCCTGTTCACCGTGCAGATGCCGGTCGCGATCCAGACCCGCATTGCCAACCTCAGCAACCGCCAGTCCGCCGGCACCTTCGGCGGAGTCGCCCTCATGGGGGCGCTCTCGGCTCTCATCGTCACCACCTGCGTGGGACCGGCGCTCGTGGGAGCGCTGCTCGTGATCAGCCAGACCGGGCAGGTGGCACGCGGTGGCGCGGCCCTGTTCGCCATGAGCATCGGCATGGGCACGCCGTTGCTGGTGGTCGGCGCCTCGGCGGGGCGGCTGCTGCCAAGGGCCGGACCCTGGATGGACCTGGTGAAGAAGCTCTTCGGCGTGATGATGCTGGCGGTCGCGGCGTGGATGCTCGCGCGCATCGTGCCGGAGCGCGTGGTGCTCTCGTTGTGGGCGGTGCCGGCGCTGATCCTGGCCTGGCTGCTGTGGTCGCAGACGCGTGGCCGCTCTGCTGCCACCTGGGGGCTGCGCGCCGCGGGCCTGATCGCGGGCCTGTACGGCGTGGCCCTTACGGCGGGCTCTGCGCTCGGGGGCACCGATCCGCTTGCGCCGATTCCCGCCTTCGCCGCCAGGGCCCACGAGCTGCCGTTCCGCAGCATCAAGTCGGTCGCTGATCTGGACCGCGAGATCGCGCAGGCGAAGGCGCGGGGCCGCGGCGTGCTGGTGGATTTCTCGGCTGACTGGTGCACCTCGTGCAAAGAGATGGAGCGCTACACCTTCACGGATCCGGCTGTGCAGGCGGCGCTCAGCGCCGCGGTGCTGTTGCGCGCCAACGTGACGCAGAATGACGCGGACGACCAGGCGCTGCTGAAGCGCTTTGGGATTTTCGGACCGCCGACCCTCGCCTTTTACGGGGCGGACGGCCAGGAACGCACCCAATATCGGGTCGTGGGGTACATGAAGGCGCAAGCCTTCGCCTCCCGCACCCGCGCCGCGCTGCACGCGCCTCCGTGAGCGATCCGCGGCCCTCGCCTGGCCGGGGGGGCGGTGCGCCCGGCGTGGTGCTCGCCGCCGCCGTACTGGTGGCGTGCGCTGGCGGCGGCTTTCTCGTCTACCACCTCGCGAGCCCGCCGCGCGCGAGGCTGTACGCCGCACCCGCGCCTGCACCCCTCGCGCCGGCCGCCCTCGCGCCGGCCTCCCCCGCGCCTGCTGCCGCACCTGCACAGCCCGCGCCCGTGCCGGTCCGCAGGGTCCCCGAGGTGCTGCCGGAGCTGGCGCTGCCGGGGCTGGACGGCACGCGGCACCGGCTCGCCGATTGGAAGGGCCGCCCGCTGGTGGTGAATTTCTGGGCCAGCTGGTGCGAGCCCTGCCGCCGGGAAATTCCGCTCCTGAAAAGCTTGCGCCGCGAACGTGCGACAAATCACCTCGAAATTGTCGGCATTGCGATCGATTTTCGCGATGCAGCTCAGAAGTATGCCCGGGACAGCGGAATGGACTATCCTGTGCTGGTGGGCGAGCAGGGAGGATTCGAGGCCGTCGCGGCCTTTGGGATGGATCCCGTCCTGCCCTTCAGTGCGTTCGCCGACCCCGCCGGCCGGATCGTCACGCTGAAGGTGGGCGAGTTGCACCGGGACGAGGCCGACTTCATCCTGGACCGCATGCGTGACCTGGACCAGGGACGCCTGAGCCTGGACACCGCCCGGGAGCAGATCGCGGCTGGGATCAGCCGCCTCAATATGCGCCGGTCCGCCGCCGCGAATGACGCGGCGCGCTAGACTCGGTCCTGCCAGATCCTCGCAAATCGCAACAAGAAGTATCCCAATCCGCGCGAATTAGGTTACATTCGCGTCGGTTCGCTTAGTTGAGACTCACAAAGAAGTCACGCCTCCATGGCCCGAGTGCTGTTACTGAACGGCCCGAACCTCAATTTGCTCGGCACGCGGGAACCGGCCGTGTACGGCACAGACACGCTCGAATTGATCGAGAAGCGCTCGGCCGCGGTAGCCCGCGAGCTCGGGCACGAGCTGATCGCGTTCCAGAGTAACGCCGAACACGAGCTCATCGATCGCATTCATGGGGCCCGCGCCGAAGGCGTGGCGTTCATGATCGTCAATCCGGGCGCGTTCACGCACACCAGCATCGCGCTGCGCGACGCGCTGCTGGGCACCGGCGTGCCGTTCATCGAAGTGCACCTGTCCAACACGCACGCGCGCGAGCCGTTTCGCCGGCATTCCTATCTCTCGGACATCGCAGTTGGGGTCATCACCGGTCTGGGCGCATTCGGTTACGAGGCGGCCGTGCGCGCCGCCGCGCAACGGCTGGCAGCCGGCGCCTGAGGTCCGACGTTTCCGCTGTTTCCGCTTGTTTTGGGGGGCATTCCCGGCATGGACATTCGAAAAATCAAGAAGCTGATCGAGTTGCTGGAGGAGTCCGGCATTGCGGAAATCGAGATCAAGGAAGGTGAAGAAGCGCTGCGCATCAGCCGTATGCCGGCGGCTGCAGTTCCGCAGGTCGCGCCCCTGCTCCCGGCCGGCGCGGGCGCCGCTGCCGCCACGGCGTCTGCGGCGTTGCCCGCCGCTGAGAGCGCAGCCCCGAAGCCCAAGCCCAGCGAGCACGTGATCACCGCGCCCATGGTGGGCACTTTCTACGGCTCACCCTCCCCCGGCGCGAAGGCCTTTGTCGAGATCGGCGATGAAATCAAGGTCGGCCAGGTGCTGTGCATCATCGAGGCGATGAAGATGATGAACCAGATCGAAGCCGACAAGGCGGGTCGGATCACCTCGGTCATGGCCCAGAACGGCGACCCGGTCGAGTTCGGCCAACCGCTGTTCGTCGTCGATTAAGCCGCCCATGATCGAGAAGCTCGTCATCGCCAACCGCGGCGAGATCGCCTTGCGGATCCTGCGCGCCTGCCGGGAGCTCGGCATCAAGACCGTGGCGGTGCACTCCACCGCCGACTACAGCCTCAAGCACGTGCTGCTCGCCGACGAATCGGTGTGTATCGGGCCACCGCCCGCGTCCGCCAGCTATCTCAACATGCCGGCGATCATCAGCGCGGCGGAAGTCACCGACTCGGTTGCGATCCACCCGGGCTACGGCTTCCTGTCCGAGAACGCGGACTTCGCCGAGCGCGTGGAAAAAAGCGGCTTCGTGTTCGTCGGCCCCAAGGCGGAGACCATCCGCGCCATGGGCGACAAGGTGTCGGCGATCCGCTTCATGAAATCTCACGGAGTGCCGTGCGTGCCGGGCTCTGATGGTCCGCTGGGCGAGGACGCGGACGAGAACCTGCGCGTCGCGCGCGACATCGCCTACCCGGTGATCATCAAGGCATCCGGCGGCGGTGGCGGGCGCGGCATGCGCGTCGTGCACACCGAGGCCTCGCTCCTGAACGCGATCGGCATCACGCAGGCGGAAGCGCGCGCGGCCTTCGGCAACGACCAGGTCTACTTGGAGAAATTCCTGGAGCGGCCGCGCCACATCGAATTCCAGGTGCTGGCGGACGGGCACGGCAACGTCATCCACCTGGGCGAGCGCGATTGCTCGATGCAGCGGCACCACCAGAAAGTGATCGAGGAAGCGCCGGCACCGGGCATCACGCTGCGCCAGCGGCGTTTCATGGGCGAGCGCTGCGTGGAAGCCTGCCGCGCGGTCGGCTACCGCAGTGCCGGCACTATGGAGTTCCTGTACCAGGACGGCGAGTTCTACTTCATCGAGATGAACACCCGCATCCAGGTCGAGCACCCGGTGACCGAACTGATCACCGGGATTGACCTGGTGAAGGCGCAACTGTTGATCGCCGCAGGCGAGCGTCTGTCGTACACGCAGAGCGACGTGCAGATCCGCGGTCATGCCATGGAATGCCGCATCAATGCCGAGGATCCCAAGACCTTCATGCCATCGCCCGGCCCGATCCGGCTGTGGCACGCCCCCGGCGGACCTGGCATCCGCGTCGACAGCCACATCTACTCCGGCTACAACGTCCCGCCGTACTACGATTCGCTGGTCTGCAAGGTCATCGCCCACGGCGACACGCGCGAGACCGCCATCGCGCGCATGAAGAACGCGCTGGCCGAAATGGTGATCGAAGGCATCAGGACCAACGTGGCACTGCACCAGGAGATCTGCAACCACGCGGCTTTCCAGAAGGGCGGTACCGACATCCACTACCTCGAGCGACGGCTGGGTCTGCGCTAGGCGGTGGCCGGGTACCTGGAGCTGACGTTCGATCTCGGATCGCTGGATCCGCAAGCCGCGGAAGACGCCTGCTGGGCC
>CATPBQ010000098.1 GCA_955652795.1 uncultured Steroidobacteraceae bacterium
CGCCGCCGCTGACGAGCGCCGACCTCGAGGGCACCTCCCTCGGCGCCGTAGCGGAAGGCCTGCTGGTCAAGAGCGCCGGCGGCTGGTCCGCGCTGCTGCCGCTGTCGGCCGTGGCGTCCGCGGACTTGTCGGCGAGCGCCGTCGCGCGGGTGCGCGCCGCGCTGGCGCAGGAGAGGAGCGTGCACGCCGCGCTCCTTGATCTGATAGGCGAGGCCGACCGGCTGTATTCGGGTTACCTGTCAGAGGCCGTGCATCTGGCGATCGCCGGCTTCGGCGCCATCGTGCTGTTGCTGTTGGTTGCCCTGCGCTCGTTTGCGCGGGTCGCGCGTGTGGTGGCGCCGCTCGCGCTGTCGGTCCTGGCGGTCGCGGGGCTGCTGGTGGCCCTGGGTGAGCGGCTCACCATTCTGCACGTCGTCGGCATGTTGCTGATCGTTGCCGTGGGCTCGAACTACGCGCTGTTCTTCGACCGCAGCAGCGCACAGCCGCGTTCCGGTTCGGTGCCGCTGACGCTCGCCTCGCTGTTGATCGCCAACACCGCCACCGTGCTGACCTTCGGCGTGCTGGCCAGCTCGAGAGTCCCGGTGCTCGCGCACCTGGGTTCCACCGTGGCGCCCGGTACACTGCTGGCGCTGTGGTTCTCGGCGTTGCTGGCGCGCGCGCCGGCGCCACCGGCCGCGGCGCCGACGGGTGCCTCATGATGCAGACCATCGCGGACGCGGCGCACGCCGAGCGCAGCGCGCCCACGCGTGTGCTCATGTTGCCCCCCGCCTACAGCGGGCCTGAGGATTTCGTGCGCGCGGGATTTGTCGGAGCGGTGCGCCAACGGCACCTGGAGGTCGACCTCGTGTTCGCCCGGCTCGAGCTGCAACACGTCACCGACCGCTCGGGGCTGGCGCGCCTGCACCAGGAGCTCATCCTGCCGGCGCGGGCGCAGGGTTGCTCGATCTGGCTGGGCGGGATCTCCCTCGGGGGTTACGCTGCGCTGTGCTGCGCGGAGCGCTACCCGCAGCAGATCGACGGCCTGTGCCTGTTCGCCCCCTACCTGGGCAGTCACATCGTGACCGGTGAGATTGCCCGCGCCGAGGGCCTGCACGCGTGGCGCCCGGGAGAGATTGCCGAGGATGACGAGGAGCGGCGTATCTGGGGTTTCATCCAGACGCATGACTCGCGCGCGCTGCCCATACATCTGGGGCTCGGGCGCGAGGATCGCTTCGCGGCGCGGCACCGGCTGATGGCGTCTGCGCTCGCCCCCGGCAGCGTCGACATCGTGCCCGGCGGCCACGACTGGCCCACCTGGTACAGGCTCTGGGAGAATTTTCTCGATGCCCGGTTCGGGAGTGCCTCTCATGGCTGATGCGCCCGCGCCGCAACCCTGGCGGCCGTCCGCGCTCATCCGCGGCTCGGTGGCACTGCACCTGGCGGCCGTGGGCGGGGTGCTCGCGCGCCCGCACCTGTGGCCGTGGGCGCTGTCGGCGGTGGTGGCCGATCATCTGCTGCTGAGCGCGGCAGGCCTGTGGCCGAAGAGCCGCCTGCTGGGCCCGAACTGGACGCGGCTGCCGGCGGCGGCGGCCGGCAGCGGCGCCGCGGCCGCGATCGCCATCACCATCGACGATGGACCCGATCCCGACATCACCCCGCGCGTGCTCGCGCTCCTCGAGGCACACGGCGCCAGGGCCACGTTCTTCTGCATCGGCGAGCGGGTGGCCCGACACCCGGCCCTGGCGCGCGAGATCGTACAACGCGGCCACGGCATCGAAAATCACAGTCAGCGCCATCTGCATCGCTTCTCGCTCCTGGGGCCCCGCGCGCTGGCGCAGGAGATCGGGCGCGCGCAGCAAGCCATCGCGGCGGTGACCGGCGAGGTGGCGCAGTTCTTTCGTGCGCCCGCGGGCTTGCGCAACCCCTTCCTCGAGCCGGTGCTGGTGCGCGCCAATCTGCACCTCGTGAGCTGGACCCGGCGCGGCTTCGACACCGTGAGCGGCAGCGCCGCTCGCGTGCTTGGCAAGCTCACACGCCATCTCCAGGACGGCGACATCCTGCTGCTGCACGATGGACACGCCGCGCGCACCGCCGCCGGCGGCGCGGTGATCCTGGAGGTGCTGCCGCCCCCCCTGGCGGCGGTAGCCGCCGCGCGGCTCACTCCCATCACGCTGCGCGCGGCCGCGGATCGTGCCGGGCGAGGCTCGTGACGTAGACTACCGGGACATGGATCCGCTCGCGCTCACGAGCTTCACGGCCACGAGTTGCATCGGTCGCGGTGTGGGCGCCACGCTCGCCACGCTGCGCGCTCGGCGCACCGGACTTGCCCCGTGCGCCTTCGAGACCGTCACCCTGGACACCTGCGTGGGCGAGGTTGCGGGCGTGGATGACGCGCCGCTCCCCGCATCGCTGCGCGAGTTCGAGTGCCGCAACAATCGCCTGGCGCTGCTCGGCCTCGGCCAGGACGGCTTTGCCGAGGCCGTGAAGCGCGCGGCCTCCCGCCACGGGCGCGAGCGCGTCGGGGTGTTCCTCGGCACCAGCACCTCGGGCATCCTCGAGACCGAGCTCGCCTACCGGCAGCGCGACCCGGTGAGCGGTGCGCTACCGGCGCACTTTCGCTACCGCGGCGCGCACAACTCGTTTTCGCTCGCGGCGTTCGCGCAGCAGGCCTTGCAGCTGTCGGGCCCGGCCGTGGTGATCTCGTGCGCGTGCTCCTCGAGCGCCAAGGTGTTCGCCTCTGCGCGGCGCGCCATCGAGGCGGGGCTGATCGATGCCGCGGTCGTCGGCGGGGTCGACTCGCTGTGCCTCACCACGCTCTATGGCTTTCATTCCCTGCAGCTGGTGTCGCGCACGCCCTGCCGGCCCTTCGATGTCGCGCGCGACGGTATTTCCATCGGCGAAGCCGCCGCGTTCGCACTGCTCGAGCGCCCCGGGGCGGGCCTGGATGCGAATGCGGTGCTGCTGCTCGGGGTCGGCGAATCGAGCGACGCGTACCACATGTCCGCCCCGCATCCGCAAGGCCTTGGCGCACGCGCCGCCATGCTGCAGGCGCTGGAGGCCGCCGCACTGGCTCCCGGTGACATCGAATACATCAACTTTCATGGTACCGGCACGCCGAGCAACGACGAAGCCGAAGCCCGCGCCGTGACGGGCGTGCTCGGCCAGGTCCCCGGCAGCTCGACCAAGGGCGCAACCGGTCACACGCTCGGCGCCGCCGGTGCGCTCGAGGCGGTGATCTGCGCGCTGGCGCTGCAGCATGGGGTGATGCCCGCGGGCGTCAACACCAGCGAGGTCGATCCGGCGCTCGCCGTGCACTACCTGCGCGATAACCGCGCCGCGCGCCTGTCGCGCGTCATGAGCAACTCCTTCGGCTTCGGCGGCTCCAACTGCAGCCTGATCTTCGGCCGGGCCCGGTGAGCGCGATGGCGGCGCTCGCGGCGTACGTGGACGGCGTCGGGCTCCTCGGACCCGGTATCGGCGACTGGCCGGCCGGGGCACGCCTGCTCGCCGGCGAGACCGCCTGGGTGCGCGCCCCGACGGTGCTGCCCGCGCCCGAGCGCCTGCCGAGCCCCGAGCGCCGGCGCACCGGCACCGTCGTGCGCCTGGCGCTGGCGGTCGGGCTGGAAGCGACCGCACGCGCCGGCGCCGATCCCGCGGCTCTGGCGGCGGTGTTCACCTCCTCCGGCGGCGACGGTCAGAACTGTCACGAGATCTGCCAGGTGCTGGCTTCGGCAGAGCGACACCTGTCGCCCACCCGCTTTCATAACTCCGTGCACAACGCTGCCGCGGGCTACTGGGGAATTGCGACCGGCGCGACTCCCGCCTCCAATGCGCTGTGCGCCTATGATGCGAGCTTTGGCGCGGGACTGCTGGAGGCCCTGACTCAGGTGGCTGTTGAAGGAACCTCCGTACTGCTCGTCGCCTACGACGCGGGTTACCCCGAACCCCTGCACCGCCACCGGCCCATTGCGGACGCGTTCGGTGTGGCCCTGGTGCTGGCGCCGGCGGTGAGCGCGGCGTCGCAGGCGCGACTGAGCGCTTCGCTGAGCGATGCCCCGGGGGACGGCATGGCCGAGGCGGCGCTCGATGCGCTGCGCCTGTCGATTCCCGCCGCCCGCAGCCTGCCGCTGCTCGCGCACCTGGCGCGGCGCACCAGCGGCCGCGTGGTCCTCGACTACCTCGATAGCAAGCGCCTGGCCGTGGACGTGAGCGCATGCCGCTAGACCGCCTGTGGATTGAGCAGCACATCCCGCACAAGGGCCGCATGTGCCTGCTCGATGAGGTGTTGTCGTGGGACGCCACGCGCATTCGCTGCCGCAGCGCGACGCACCGCAGCCCCGACAATCCGCTGCGCCTGCACGGGCGCCTGGGCGCCGCCTGCGGCATCGAGTACGCCGCGCAGGCCATGGCGGTGCATGGCGCACTGGTGGCCGCCAGCGCACCACTCGCCAGCACGGTTTCCACCAGCGTGCGCGGCAGCATCGGCTCGACCGTCGGCTACCTGGCGAGCGTGCGCAACGTTTCGCTGCACGTTGCGCGCCTCGACGATCTGGAGACCGACCTCATCGCCGCCGCCGAGCGGGTCACCGGCGATGGACGCACCGTGCTCTATGAGTTCTCGGTGTGGAGCGCGCAGCAGCCGCTCATCAGCGGGCGCGCCAGCGTCGTGTTCGCCGGCACCCACGCATGAGCGCCGCTCCCCGACGCGCCCTGGTGACCGGCGGCAGCGGTGGCATCGGTGGTGCGCTCTGCCGCCGCCTGGCGCGTGACGGCCACCATCTGTACGTGCATTCGCATCGCGGCGTGGCGGTTGCCGAGGCGCTGGTGCGGGACATTGTCGCGAGCGGGGGTCACGCCACCGCCATCAACTTCGACGTTACCGATACCGCCGCCACGCGGGCGGCGCTGGAAGCGGTGCTGGTGGCAGGTCCCATCCAGATCCTGGTCAACAACGCGGGCGTGCACGACGACGCGGTGTTGCCGGGCATGAGCTCCGAGCAGTGGCGTCGGGTGATCGATGTGTCGGTCAACGGGTTTTTCAACGCCACACAGCCGCTGCTCCTGCCCATGATCCGCACCCGTTGGGGCCGGATCGTGAACGTGTCATCCATCGCCGCGCTGATCGGCAACAAGGGCCAGGTCAACTACGCCGCCGCCAAGGGTGCCCTCAACTCGGCCACCAAGGCGCTCGCGCTCGAAGTCGCGACCCGCGGCGTCACGGTGAACGCCGTCGCTCCCGGCATCGTCGAGACCCCGATGACGGCCGGGCTGTTCGACGCCAAGGCCATCGAGCGGCTGGTGCCCATGAACCGCTTAGGTGCCCCCGAGGAGATCGCCGGCGTCGTGTCGTTTCTGGTGTCGGAGGATGCTTCCTACGTGACCGCGCAGGTCATCTCGGTGAGCGGCGGCATGGCGTAAACTGAATGCTCATGGCGGCCGCTACGAACTTGGGTGTGTGTGCGCTCCTCGCTTGCGCGAGCGCGGTCAGCGCGCAGGAACCTGCCGCGCAAGGCGCATCCGCCGCCCAGCTGATCGAGAAACTCGGCCTGCATGTCGCTTCGCAGCCGGTACGCGAGCGCCCCGGCTGGCGGCCGCCGCGAATCATCCTGGTCAACGAGCAGCTGCATGATCAGCTGCCGCTGCTTCAGCAGGTGGCCCCGCGCGCCAAGCTCATCGACATCTCCGCGGCCACGCCGCGCGAGATTGCCGCCGCGGACGCCACGATCGGAGTGTGCTCGGCCCAGGTGCTGGCGCAGGCGAAGCCGCTTCAGTGGATCCAGTGGCCGGCCAGGTGAGTTCCCAGCATCATCAAACGAACGATTGGGAGGACTCCATGCAACGCCGTACCCTGCTGTCACGCCTCGCATTCCTGCCCGCGCTCGCCGGTCTCGCGGCGGGCGCGCGCGCCGCGGAAGCCAGCAAGCCCCTCAAGATCATGTTCAAGAGCGCCTGGGGCTCTGATGACCCCACCAAGGCCGCTTTTCCGTTCCTGCACGGACACGTGCTGGCGGAAGCCGGACACACGGTGCAGATCTTCCTGCTGGGCGAGGCGGTGTCCCTGATGCGCTCCTCGGTCGCGAACGCGGTCGTTCCGGTCGGCTGGCCGCCGCTGGTGGAAGCGCTGCAGAAAGTGACCGCCAAGAAGATCCAGATCTACGCCTGCGGCGCGTGCTCGCGCGCTCGCGGCGTCACCGAACAGGATCTGACCCAGTGGGGTGCGAAGTTCGGCAATCCGACCTGAGACC
>CATPBQ010000099.1 GCA_955652795.1 uncultured Steroidobacteraceae bacterium
CTGCAGGTGTTCTGGGCGGGGGCGAAGATCGCCGCCACACCGGATCTGGACCTGCTGGGGGCGTACTACCACTACAAGCAGAACAGCTTCGCCACCGGGGCCGAGGCGGGTTGCTCGAGCACTGTGAACGCCAAATGCAGCGGTACCGAGAATGTGTTCTCGCTGGTGGCCGATTATCGCTTTGCCAAGCGCTTCGATGGCTACCTCGGCACGATGTGGACCGGCGTGCAGGACGGGCTCGCCAACGGCTTCCTCAACAAGTCCACCCTCACCACCACCACGGGTATCCGCTTCAAATTCTAGAACCCGTGCCGAGATTGACGGAGCGTTCGGGCCCGCTTGCGCGGGCCCGAACCTTTTACGGGCGGTGCGCGCGCTAGCCGAATCTTCCGGTTATGTAGTCTTCCGTGAGACGGTGACGCGGGTTGGTGAACACGCGGTCGGTATCGCCGACCTCGATCAGGTCTCCGAGATGGAAGTATGCCGTGCGCTGCGACACGCGTGCTGCCTGCTGCATCGAGTGCGTAACGACCACGATCGCATACGACTCGCGCAGCTCATCGATCAGATCCTCGATGCGCGCCGTGGCAACGGGATCGAGCGCGGAGCACGGCTCGTCCATGAGAATCACTTCGGGCTGCACGGCGATGGCGCGCGCGATGCACAGGCGCTGCTGCTGTCCGCCCGACAGACCGGTGCCGGGGCTGCTCAGACGGTCCTTCACCTCATCCCACAGTCCGGCGCGCGTCAGGCTCGTGCACACGATGTCATCGAGGTGCGCGCGGCTGCGCGCCAGGCCATGGATGCGCGGACCGTAGGCGACGTTGTCGTAGATCGATTTCGGGAACGGGTTCGGTTTCTGGAACACCATGCCGATACGGGCGCGCAGCTGTGCCGCGTCCTGGCGCTCATCGTAAATGTCGCGGCCGTCGAGCTTGATCGAGCCGGTGACGCGCGCCCCGGGAATCGTATCGTTCATGCGATTGAGGCAGCGCAGGAATGTCGATTTGCCGCAGCCGGAAGGGCCGATCATCGACAGCACCTGGCGGCGCGCGACGTCCAGGGTGACATTCCTCAGTGCCTGCTTGGCGCCGTAGAAGACACTCACGTCGCGGCACGAGAACACGGGATTCTGGATCGGGGCTTCTGCCTGGCCCGCCGCGTCGGCGGATGCGGGAGCGTGCATTCGGCCGCTGGGCTTGAGGTTCAGGCCACCCTCGTCGACACGCTGCCGCGCGACGCTCTCCGGGGTGGCGCCGCCGTTGCCGGTGCCCGCACCCGGGGCGGCCCCGGCGCGCGGGGGGGCGGGCCGTTGCGGCTCCGGCGCCGCCGGGCCCTCAGCCGAATCTTCCGGTGACATAGTCATCGGTGCGGCGCTGCTTGGGTGCCGTGAAGATCTGCCCCGTCGGGCCGATCTCCACCAGTTCGCCCAGGTACATGAAGGCGGTGACGTTCGAAACGCGCGCCGCCTGCTGCAGGTTGTGGGTGACGATGGCGATGCAATAGCTCTCGCGCAGACTCTGCAGCGTCTCCTCTATGCGCAGCGTGGAGATCGGATCCAGTGCCGCCGTGGGCTCATCGAACAGGATAACCTCGGGGCGCAGCGCCAGGGTACGCGCGATGCACAGCCGCTGCTGCTGGCCGCCCGAGAGGCTGCGCCCGTCCTCCTGCAGCTTGTCCTTGACCTCTTCCCACATGGCGGCATCGCGCAGCGCCTCCTCCACCCGGTCAGTGAGCTCGCTGCGGGAGATGCGCCGCGACAGGCGCAGTCCGAAGGCCACGTTGTCGAAGATCGACATGGGAAAGGGCGTGGCCTTCTGGAACACCATGCCCACCCTGAACCGCAAGGCGGCCACGTCGACGGTAGGGGCCAGGATGTCCTCGCCGTCGAGCCGCACGTCGCCGGTGGCGCGGTGACCCGGATACAGCGCGTACATGCGGTTGAACACGCGCAGGAGCGTCGACTTGCCGCAGCCGGAGGGACCGATGAAGGCGGTGATCCGCCGGTCGGGCAGCGTGAGGTTGATGTCCTTGAGCGCCTGCGCGGTGCCGTAGTAGAAATCGAGATGCCGCACCTCGAACTTGACCGGGGTTGCCTCGCTCACCGCGACCGGCCGCGCGCCGAACCGGGCTTCGATGGCGCTCATCAGTGCCTGCCGCCGGAATTGAGGGAGGACACGACCAGGCGCGCGCTGATGCTCAGGATGAGAATGCTCAGCGTGATGAGCAGGGCGCCGGACCAGGCGAGCTGCTGCCAGTTCGGATAGGGGCTCAAGGCAAACTGGAAAATCACCACCGGCAGGTTGGCCATCGGCGCGGCGAGATTGCTGCTCCAGAACTGGTTGTTGAGCGCGGTGAACAGCAGCGGCGCGGTCTCACCGCTGATACGCGCCACCGCCAGCAGCAAGCCGGTGAGGATGCCGCTGCGGGCGGCCGGGTAGATCACGTTGGTGATCGTGCGCCAGGGATACGCGCCCATGGCGGTGGAGGCGTCCTTCATCCCCTGCGGCACGAGATTCAGCATATCCTCGGTGGTGCGCACCGTGACCGGCATGGCGATTATGGCGAGGGCCACGGCGCCTGCGATCGCCGAGAAATGTCCCATGCGGATTACCAGCAACTCGTACACGAACAGGCCGATGATGATCGACGGGGCGGACAGCAGCACGTCGTTCACGAAGCGGATCACCGTGCTGATGCGCGAGACGCGCCCGTACTCCGCAAGATAGGTGCCGGCGAGCATGCCGACCGGACCGCCGATGAGAATGCCGATCACGGTCATGACCACGCTGCCGTAGATCGCGTTCAGCAGTCCGCCGCTGGCGCCGGGCGGCGGAGTCATGGCGGTGAACAGGCTGAGCGACACGCCGGCCAGACCGTTCCTGA
>CATPBQ010000100.1 GCA_955652795.1 uncultured Steroidobacteraceae bacterium
CCAGCGCAAAGCATTCGAACAGCACGCCTTCCTCTTCTATCGTGCGGCTGAAAGGCGGCATGGAGCCGGGCGTCATCCCTCCGATGTCGGCGTGATGCGCGCGCGAGGCGACGAAGAAATCCGGTTGCGCTTCCTCGCCCATGAAGACCGGCGTCACCACCGTCATGTCCGGTAGATGGGTGCCGCCGTGATAGGGACTGTTCAGCAGCCAGGAGTCCCCCGGACGCAGCCGTGCCTGCCGCGCCGCGATGACCGCCCGCACACTCGCGCCCATCGAACCCAGATGCACCGGCATGTGCGGCGCGTTGGCCACCAGGCCGCCGTGCGAGTCGAACAGGGCGCAGGAGTAGTCGAGGCGCTCGCGGATGTTGACCGACTGTGCGGTCGCTCTGAGGACCTCGCCCATCTGTTCGGCGATGTGCATGAACAGGTTGTTGAATATCTCGATGCGGGCGGGATCAGTCACCGCGGCCGCCGCAGCGCGCGTTGCCCCGTCATCCTCGAGCAGCAGCTCCCCGCCGGCGAGGCGCCGGGCACGCCAGCCGTCCTCCAGCACCACCGTGCTGTGCGGCTCGACGATCAGCGCCGGCCCGGGCAGTTCCCCGCGCAACGCGCTCATGGACAGGAGCGGCACCTCGCGCCAGGCGCCGAACCAGGCGCGCACCCGCTGCGGCAGCTCGCCGGCGGCCGCAGGCTCAGGGATGGCGAGCGTTGCGGCATCGACCGAGGCCAGGCGCGCTTCCACGCGCAATGCTTCGATCACCACGGCGAGGCTGTGAGCGGCAAAACCAAAGCGCCGCAGGTGATCCGCGTGAAAGCGCTCGCGCACCTCATCCAGGGGCGCGAGCGGCACCGACACAGTGACGTCGCTGTCCCCGGCCCGCACCTCCAGCAGCTGCGCGACCCGCACGCGCCCGGCTTCAGCGCCATCGGTGGTGAGCTCCGCGCGCGCCTGCGCTGCGAGGCCGGCCAGCGCGGCGCGCGCCTCGGCGAGCCCGGCCTCGTCGAGCATCTGACGCAGGCTCGAGCGACGCACGGCGAGGCGATCCGCCACGCCGATGCCGAAGGCTGACAACACGCTCGCCAGCGGATGCACGAGAATGCGCCGCACACCGGCGGCGCGCGCGACGCGGCAGGCGTGCTGGCCGGCGGCGCCTCCGAAGCAGAACAGCGTGAACTCGCCCGCATCGCGCCCCTGACGGGTGGACACCTGGCGGATGGCGTTCGCCATCGACTCGACCCCCACCTCGAGGAACGATTCGGCGAGCCTCTCGGCAGAGCAATCGTGCACGCACTTCGCGCCGACCTGTGCGGTGAGTGCGGCAAAGCTGCGCGCCACCGCGTCGGCATCTATCGCTGAGCGGCCGTCGCGCCCGAACACCGCGGGCAGGGTGTCGGGCCGCAGGTGGCCGAGCAGCACCTGCACATCGGTGAGTGTGAGGGGTCCGTCGCGCCCATAACACACCGGGCCCGGATCTGCCCCCGCGGAAGCCGGGCCGACCGCGAAGCGGCCGTCCGTGAAGGTCAGGATCGAGCCGCCACCCGCGGCGATGCTGTGTACGTCCAGCATCGGTTGGGTCAGGCGCACTCCGGCAATGAGGTGCTCGAAGCGCTGCGGCAGCTCGCCGTCGATCAGCGACACGTCCGTAGACGTGCCGCCCATGTCGAAGCCGATCAGGCGCGGGTAACCCAGCCGCTCCCCGACCCAGTGCATGCCGATGAGCCCGCCCGCGGGCCCCGACAACACGCTCGACATGGCGTGAAAGCTCTCCGCCGCCGCGAGTCCTCCGTTGCTCTGCATGAGCGTCAGGCGCACGTCCGGATCGAGCGAGCGCAGCTCTGCGTGGAGCGCGCCGACATAGCTGCGCAGCGCCGGCGCGAGGTAGGCATTGAGGACCGTGGTGTCGCCGCGGCTGACATAGCGCACCAGCGGCGACAGCTCGTGTGACACGGACACTTCCTCGAAGCCGAGCGCACGCGCACAGGCCGCGGCCTCGCGCTCGTGTTGCGGATGGCGCCAGCCATGCAGGAAGACGATGGCCACCGCACGGCCTCCGGCGCGGCGCGCGCGCTCCAGGTCGGCGCGCAGGCGCGCCCCGTCAAGGGGCGTCAGCACGCCGCCCTGCGCATCGATGCGCTCGCGCGCCTCGATCACGGTGTCGTACAGGGACGTCGGGAGCAGTATGCGCCGCGCGAAGATGTCGGGGCGATTCTGGTAACCGATGCGCAGCGCATCGGCGAAGCCGGCGGTGGTCACCAGCACCACCGGCTCACCAGTGCGCGTGAGCAGTGCGTTGGTCGCGACGGTGGTACCGACCTTGACCGCCGCCACCGCGAGCGGCGCTGCGCTGGCGCCTGCGAGAATCGCGCGCGCCGCGCGCAAGCCCGGATCGCCCGCCGCGCCACCTGCGGGCGCCGAGGGCACCTTGCGAACGTGCAGCTCGCCAGCGGGCGAGAGGCCGATGACATCCGTAAACGTGCCGCCGCGATCGATCCAGAACTGCCAGCCCGCCGCCTTCACCGCCGGGGGGCGGGATGATTGGCTTAACGTTTCCATTGCCTGCATTATTCGCGACTATGACTCCCGCTCCCAGCGCTGAGCCTGCCATGCAAGCGCCCGTGGCCTCCCGCCACGTGGTCTTCTCTCACGGCCAGGAGAGCGGGCCCTGGGGACGCAAGATCTCCGCGCTCGCGGAGGTCGCGCGCAGCGAAGGCTACGTGGCGCACTCGGTCGACTACCGCGGGATCGATGAGCCACGGGCGCGCGTTGCCAAGTTGGTCGATTTCTGCAAGGAGTTGGCCGGGGACCTGGTGCTGGTCGGCTCGAGTCTCGGCGGCTACGTCGCGGTCACCTCGGCCTCGCTCCTGCACGCCCGGGGCGTGTTCCTCATGGCGCCGGCGCTGTACATGCAGGGCCTGCCCGAGCTGCGCGCCAGCGTGCTCGATTGCCCGGCAGCCGTGGTGCACGGCTGGCGCGATGACGTGGTGCCCTTCGAGCACAGCGTGCGCTTCGCGCAGGCGTATCGGGCGGCGCTGCATCTGCTGGAAAGTGATCATCGGCTGCACAACCAGATCCGGGTCATCCAGTACCTGTTCGAATACTTCCTCATCGCGCTTGATCTGCCCGCGATAGCCTTCGAGTAGCTGTCAACGCCGCTTGCGGATCGCGTGCGCCGCGGCGCTCGACGCGCGGTGCGCGTGTGGCGCTGGTCGCACAGTTTGTCCCGAGCGCGCAGCTTCGCCACCGTTTTGTGCAGATAATGCACGGCGGAAACGGCTTGCCGCGCCGAGTCGCCGAGTAATAGACTCACCGCACGCAGGCTTTGTGTTGCCGCAACAAATAAGAATGTGACGTAC
>CATPBQ010000101.1 GCA_955652795.1 uncultured Steroidobacteraceae bacterium
GCCAGCGGGTGGAACCCCGGCGCACAGAACGCTTCGAAGCAGTGCACGAAGGCGTCCATGCCGGTGGCCGCGGTGATCGCGGGCGGCAGGCCGACCGTGAGCTCCGGGTCGCTGATGACCACCCCGGGCATCATCTGCGGGTGGAAGATGATCTTCTTCTGGTGGGTGGCCTCATTGAGGACTACGCCGGCGCGGCCCACCTCCGAGCCGGTGCCCGCGGTGGTCGGAACGGCGACGATCGGGGCGATGCCGCGCCGGTCGGCGCGTGTCCACCAATCACCCACGTCCTCGAAATCCCACAGCGGCCGCGTCTGCCCGGACATGAAGGCAATCACCTTGCCGGCATCCAGCGCCGAGCCCCCGCCGAAGGCGATCACGCCGTCGTGGGCGCCCTCCCGGTAGGCAGCCAGACCCTCCTCGATGTTGGCGGCGACCGGATTGCCGCGCACGCGCGCAAACAGGCCGCTTCCCGGCACAAGCTCGCGGGCGTGCCGCACCATCGGCGCATCGCGCAGGCCCTCGTCGGTGACCAGCATTGGCCGCTTGATGCCGAGCAGCGCGCAGGCCGCCGGCAGCTCGGCGATGCGGCCCGGACCCGCCCACACGGTCGTGGGATAGCTCCAATTCGCCTTAAGAATTGCGTTCACGTGCTCACCCGCAAGTGGAATGATTTTGGCCGTGTCAGGTGCTCGTATCCGATTACCGAGAGCGTACAGCCACGCCCTGAATCCTTGACGCCCACCCAGGCGAGGGCCGGGTCCAGATAGTCGCAGCGATTCATGAACCACGTGCCGGTCTGCACCTGCTCCCCGAGCGTCACGGCCGCGGCCTCATCGCGCGTCCAGACCGCCGCGGTAAGTCCGAAGGAGCTGTCGTTCATATGCGCCACGGCTTCGGCGTCTGAGCGCACTTTCATAACGCCGGCGACCGGTCCAAAAATCTCCTCGCGCATGACCGACGAGCTGGCCGGGGCATCGAGGAGCAGCTGCGGTGCCAGATATGGCGTACCGGCCTTGCTGCGGGGGAAGTCGCGCTCCTCGATCGCCGGCCGTGCCCCAGCCTCGATCGCCGCGTGCACCTGCGCGCGTATCCCGTCTGCCGCTGCGGTGCGCACCACCGGCCCGAGGGTGGTCTGCGGGTCCAGGGGATCCCCGAGGCGGTACTGCTGAATCAGCTCGATGCAGCCGCGCGTGAAGCGATCATGGACACTCTCGTGAACGTAGATGCGCTGCAGCCCACAGCAGGACTGGCCGGAATTGAAATAGGCGCCATCCACGATGTTTTCGATCGCATGGGTCAGATCAGCATCGTGACGTACGTAGACCGGATCGCAGCCGCCGAGTTCGAGACCCACCCCGATGAAGCGCTCGGCGGCGACGCGCTGCACGGCCCGACCGCCAGCCACTGACCCGGTGAAGGCCACGAAGTCGACACGCGGATCACGGATCACTCCTTCGGTGTCGGCGTGCCCGAGGTGCAGCACCTGGAAGAGGCCGGCAGGCAGCCCCGCGGCGGCGAAGCACTCGGCGAATGCTTCCGCACACAGCGGCGTCTGTGCCGAGTGCTTCAGCACCACGGCGTTGCCGGCCAGCAGCGCCGGCACCACGCTGTTTACTGCGATCAGATAGGGGTAATTCCAGGCGGCCACGGTGAACACGACGCCGAGCGGTTCGCGGCGTATGAAGCGCCGAAAGCCCGGTTTTAGCCCGGCATCCAGATCGGCGAGTGCCGTGGCGGCGACCCCCGTCATATAGCGGGCGCGCTCGAGCGTGCCGCGCACCTCACTCGGGGCGAAACGTATCGGCCGCCCCATCTGCCAGCTGAGCCCGGTGGCGATCTGTGCGCCGCGCCGCTCGAACTCGCCGCAGAAGCGCCCGATGATGGCCGCTCGCTCGGCAATCGGCACCTCGCGCCACTGCGGCTGCGCCGCACGCGCGCGCTGCAGGGTCTGATCGATCTGCGCGGCTGTGGCGGCCGTGCGCTGCGCATACACACTGCCGTCGACGGGGGAAATGGTCCTTATGGTCATCAGATGATCTCGAAATACCGCGCCAGCTCCCAGTCAGTGACCGCGCGGCGGAATTCGCGTTCCTCCCACTCCCGGCTCGCGGCGAAGTGGCTCACGAACGGCGCCCCGAACAGCTCCTGGGCGGCTTTGGAGTGTGCGAGGCGCTCAGCCGCCTCACTGAGTGTGCGTGGCAGCTGACGCTTGGCGGGGAGCTTGCGGTCATAGGCATTGCCGGTAATCGGCTCATCAGGTTCGATGCGGTGTTCGATGCCCCACAGGCCTGAACCGATCGCCACGGCAATGGCCAGATAAGGGTTGATGTCCGCGGCCGCGATACGGTACTCCACGCGCTGGCTCTTGGGGCCGCCCTGGATCACCCGCAATGCGCAGGTGCGATTCTCCACACCCCAGGTGGCACTGGTCGGCGCCCAGAAGCCCGGCACCAGGCGCGTGTAGCTGTTGACCGTGGCGGCCACCATCGCGAGGAGCTCGGGCATCAGCGCCTGCTGACCCCCGACGAACCAGCGCATCTCCTCAGACATGGTGTGCGATCCTGCCTGATCGTAGAACGCGGAGGAGCCGTCTTTGCGCGCCAGCGAGACGTGCAAGTGGCCGCTCTGACCCGGCAGCCGCTCCGACCACTTGGCCATGAAAGTCGCCATCAGACCGCGGTGCTGGGCAAGCACCTTCACGAAGGTCTTGAACAGCGCAGCACGGTCGGCTGCTTCGAGGGCGTCGGTGTAATGCAGTGCCGCCTCGATGACGCCCGGTCCGGTCTCGGCGTGCAGACCTTCGATGGGCATGCGCATGTCGGCCGCCATCTGCAGCAGCGCCTGGTAAAGTTCGGTGTGCACCGAACTGCGCAGTACCGAATAGCCGAAATAACCCGGAGTCAGATTGGTCAATCCACGATAAGCTTTTTCGCGCACGCTCGCGGGTGTTTCGCTGAACAGGAAGAACTCGTATTCCGCCGCAGCGGCTGCGCCGTAGCCCATCGCCGCCGCACGCTGCAGCACCCGACGCAGCGTCGCCCGCGGGCACACCTCTTCGGCGGTGCCGGCGAACTCGCCGAGAAACAGCAACATGTTGCCCTCGAACGGCAGCGCCCGGCAGGTTTCGGGGAGCAGGCGGACCGGAGCATCCGGAAAGGCTGTATGCCAGCCGGTGAAGGTGATGTTGTCGTATTGCTGGTCGTTGGAATCCCACCCCAGCACGACATCGCAGAATCCCATGCCCTTGTCGAGTGCCGAGAAGAACTTCTGGCGATTGATGTACTTCCCGCGCAGGATCCCGTCATTGTCGAAGACGCCGACCTTGACATGCTGCAGGCCGCGCTCCTCGACAATCGCACGGGCCTGCGCACTCGTGCGCACCTCTTCTGGCTGCATCAAGGCAACTCCTTAAGCGGGGTCACGGCGCCGGTGCTGCCGGCGGTGGTTCTTCGGACCGTGCATTTTAACGCGCCAGGCTGCTGCGCCGATACGTAGCCTCTCGCAGCCACTGTGGACTGACCTCTGCACCCCATCCCGGTGAGGACGGGATGGTCACGTGGCCGTCTTGCACTACGTAGGGATCGTCGACGAACAGTCCCTGCTGCCAGGGGTAGTAGTCGGGACCCTCGATCGACAGCTCGAGGTACTTGCCGGCGTTGGGGATGGCACCCAGCAGGTGCATCGTGCACAGCGTTACCAGCGAGAGGTTCGCGCTGTGCGGCGTACACGGCAGACCCGCCGCCGCTGCCATCTGCGCGACTTTCAGCGTCCGCGATAGCCCGCCCATGTACATGAGGTCGGGCTGCACGATGTCGACCGCACGCATTTCGATCATGCGCGCCCAGGTCGCAAGATCCCAGTCCTGCTCCCCGCCGGTAACGTCGAGATCGAGTGCATCGGTGACGAGTTTGGTTTCCTCGAGCTTCCAGTACGGACACGGCTCCTCGTAATGGCTGATGCCCTCCGCCTCGAGCAGCCGTCCGACTTCAATCGCACGGCGCGGCGAGAAGCCGCTGTTCGCATCGACCAGTTTCGCCACACCATCGCCGAGCGCCCGCGCCACCTGCGGCACGACCGCCTCCGTCCGGCCCGGCCATTCATCGATGTCGCGTCCGCACTCGGCCGCGACGCGCCACTTGAAGGCGTCGAACCCCTTCTCGTCCCGCAGCCGCACGAGCCGCTCGGCCTCGCTCGCGGGCAGGATATCGCGGCGCATCGAGGAGGCATACGCGCGCAGGCGCCGCGGTGTGCCGCCGAGCAGCTCGACCACCGGTTTGCCTGCGAGCTTGCCGCGCAGGTCCCAGAGCGCGGTATCCAGTCCGGCGAGTGCCCGGCAGCGGTAACTGCCCGGAAACTTGTGCTCGCGCTCCTCAATACGAGCGACCAGGGCATCGATGTCGGAGGCGTCGGCACCGAGAGCCCAGCGAGCGACCTGGCGGTGAAATATGGTGGCGGTGATGTCGGCGTTGTAGGTAGATGTCTGACCCCAGCCGACCGCACCACTGTCCGTGGTCAGGCGGACGAAGCACACGAACTCATCGGCAAAGGTCTCCAGACTCGATATCTTCATCAGCCCATTCCGGCGCCCGAGAGTTCGCGCGGGCGCGCTAGCTCGGCGGTGGCGCCGCGGTCCACGCA
>CATPBQ010000102.1 GCA_955652795.1 uncultured Steroidobacteraceae bacterium
AACGGCCGCTACGGACCGTACATCACCGATCGCAAGAAGAACGCCAAGATACCGAAGGACCGCGACCCGAAGGCGCTCACGCTCGAGGAATGCCGCGCGCTGCTCGCGGCCGCGCCGGAACGCGGCGCACGATTCGGACGCTGGGGCAACGCCAAGCGTGCCGCAACTCCCGCGCCTGCCGCCGCCGAGGGCGCGCCGGCGGGCGCGGCCGAGGCGCCCGCGGCCGCGGGGAAAATCGGCAGCCGCCGGAAAAAGACCCCGCGGACGGCCGCTGCGCAGCCCGCGGCCGGCACCCCGGGCCCGCAGGCGACGCGCGCCGGGCCGTCGGCGAGAGCCAAGGTCGCCGCCCGCACGGCGCGCAAGACGCGCGCGCGTGTCAAGGTTGCGGCCGCCGCACCCGCGGCCCGCGCCGGCCGCGCGCGCCGCGTGAAGTAACGCCGCTTCAGGCCCCCGCCAGAAACCTCTCAATCGCCGCGACGCACTCCGGCTCATCGAGCAGCGGCGCGTGCCCGCGATTGGCGACCGTCAGGACCTCGAGGTCGGGCTTGGTGCGCTGCATGCGTTGCAGCGTCGCAGCGCTCAGGATGTCCGAGTGCGCGCCGCGGATGGCAAGCGTCGGCACGTGCGCGAGCGCGCCCCAGAAGGGCCACAGATCCGGCGCGGCTGCCGAGGTGTTGCGCAGCGGCTCGCGTATCAGCGGATCGGCATCCACTTCCGGCACGCCCTGCGCGTTGGCGCGGTAACTCAGGCGCGCGATCTCATCCCAGCGCGCATCGCTCAGGTTGGGCCATGCGGATTCGTAGTCGGCGCGGACCTGCGCGGCCGCCTCGGGCCAGCTGCGCACGGGAGCGGCTCGGCCGGCGTAGCCGCGGATGCGTTCGAGCCCTCGGGGATCCACTTCGGGGCCGACGTCGTTGAGCACGATGCGTGACACGAGCTTCGGTTGCGTCGTCGCCAGCAGCATCGCCATGAGACCGCCCATGGAGGTGCCGATGATGCTCACCCGGGCGGCGCCCAGACCTGCCAGCAGCGTCAGTACGTCCTGCAGGTAGACCGGGATCTGGTAGTTGTTGAAATTCGGATCGCGCGCCGAAAAGCCGCGGCCGCGCACGTCGGGCACGATGACGCGGTAGCGCGCCGCCAGCCGCAGCGCCAGCTCGCCGAAGTCGCGGCTGTTGCGCATCAGTCCGTGCAGGCACAGCACCACCGGCGCATCCGCGGCGGCGGCGGCGTACACACGGCTGTAGAGCCTCAAGCCATCGTGGCTGTCGAACCAGTACTCGGCCACTGCGCGGCCCCTTTCATGCTTTAAGCTCGTCAAGCCTCCCAGGCCAAGTGATACATTTCATCAGTCCGGACAACCGCAGGCAATGAAGTACCGCCACAGCTTCCACGCCGGCAACTTCGCGGACGTGCACAAGCACGTGACGCTGCTCGCGCTGCTGACGGCGCTGAAGAAGAAGGACAAGGGCTTGCTCTACCTCGACACCCACGCCGGCCGCGGCAGCTACGACCTGTCGAGCCCATCGCTTGAGGCGGCCGCCGGCATCGGGCGCTTCGCGAGCGCGCAGCACAGTGCGCCGGAGTTGCGCGAGTACGCGGCGCTGCTGGCGCAGTTTCGCGCCCGCCACGGGCAGCGGTATCTGTATCCGGGTTCGCCGCTGATCGCGGCGAGCGCGCTGCGGCCGCAGGATCGTGCGGTGCTCATCGAATTCCTGGGAGCGGAAGCGCACGCGCTGGAGGCGTCGCTCAGCGCTCTGGCGCAGGGGCGCAGCGATGCCCCGCGCAGCATGCGGGTCGAGCGTGGCGATGGCTTCGAGCGCTTGCGGGCCTGGTTGCCGCCGCCCGAGCGGCGCGGGCTCACCTTCATCGACCCGCCGTACGAGCAGACCCAGCAGGACTTCGGGCACGTCACGGCCGCACTCGCCGAAGGATTGCGCCGCTTTCCCAGGGGCGTGTTCGCGGCCTGGTATCCGATCAAGGACGAGCGCCGCACCGCCACCTGGCATGCCGCCTGCGCGCGCACCCTGCAGGCGCCGACGCTGGTGTGCGAGCTATGGCTGTATCCGCGTGATTCGCAGGTCGGGCTCAACGGCTCGGGAGTGCTGATCGCGAACCCGCCCTACCTCACGCTCGAGCGCCTGCAGGCCTGGCTGCCGGAGCTCAAGTCCTGCCTCGCGGTGGGGCTTTCCGCAGGCGCGAGCGCGCGGATGCTGTCACAATTGGGCTGATGCAGACCGCGCTGGATCAGTACGGGGTCGTCGGCCATCCGGTTGGTCACAGCCTCTCGCCGTTCATTCACGGCATGTTTGCCCGCGACAGCGGTCAGAACATCAGCTATCGCCTGTACGACGTGGCCCCGGGTGAGTTTCACGCGCGCGTGCGCGAGTTCTTCGCGCAGGGCGGCCGGGGCCTGAACGTCACCCTGCCTCACAAGATCGCGGCCGTGGACGTGGCGCACGAGCTGACGCCCCGGGCCGCGCACGCCGCGGCGGTGAACACGCTCGCGGCGCGGGCCGAGGGCATCCTCGGGGACAACACCGACGGCGCCGGCCTGGTGCGCGACCTGTGCGACAACCTCGGTCTGGTCATTGCCCAGCGCCGCGTGCTCGTCATCGGCGCGGGCGGGGCGACCCGCGGAATCCTGGGCCCGCTGCTGGGGCTGGCACCGGAGCTGGTGGTGATCGCCAATCGCACACCGCAGCGTGCCAAGGCTCTCGCCAAGGCGTTTACCGACCTGGGCGCCGTCCAGGGCGTCGGTTTCGCACAGCTCGAGGCCGCGCCGTTCGACCTCATCGTCAATGCGACATCCGCAAGCCTCGCCGGCGACCTTCCGCCCTTCCCGCCAGCGGTCGTTGGTCCGCAGACGGTGTGCTACGACCTGGCCTACGGCAAGTCCGCGACCGCCTTCCTCGAGTGGGCCACGCGGCAGGGGTGCGCGCGGGCGCTGCAGGGCTGGGGCATGCTGGTGGAGCAGGCCGCGGAGTCGTTTCGTCTGTGGCGCGGCGTGCGTCCCGCGACCGCGCACGTGCTGGCCGCACTCAAGGAGCGTGGCGGGAGCGCCTGAGTGTTCAGCGCATGGTGACGAATTCTTCCGCAGAGGTCGGATGGATCGCCACCGTGTCATCGAAGTCCTTCTTGGTCGCCCCCATGCGCACCGCGACCGCAAACCCCTGCAGCATCTCGTCCGCGCCCGCTCCCACGACGTGCAGGCCGACGATGCGCTGCTCCGGGCCTGTGGTCACGAGCTTCATGTTACAGCGCGGCTTCGCCGTGGTGAGGGCGTGATAGAGGGGCACGAAGCTGGATCTGAACACCGTGATGTTGGCGGCACCGTAGCGCTCGCGGGCCGCCTTTTCCGTGAGCCCAACGGTGCCGATCGGCGGACGGCCGAAAATCACCGTTGGAATGTTCTCGTAGTCCAGGTGCCGGTCGCCCTGCCCGCCAAACAGCCGGTCTGACAGCCGCCGGCCTGCCGCGATCGCCACCGGCGTGAGCTGCGCGCGCCCCGCCACATCCCCGATGGCATAAATGCCCTGCGCGCTGCTCGCCTGATAGCTGTCGGTGGCGATGAAGCCCTGGATATCGAGCGCCACGCCGGCCTTGCCAAGCGCGAGGTCCTCTACCGCCGCCACACGTCCGATGGCCCAGAGCACGCAATCGAACGGGCCCAGACGCCTGCCGTCGCGCGCGGCGAGCTCGAGCGCGCCGTCGGCGCCGCGGGCCAGCGCCGCAGGTGAGGCGTGCATGACGATGTCCACGCCCTCGTCGCGCAGCATGGTGAGCGTCACCTCTCCGAGCATGTCGTCGAAAGTGTTCAGCGCCGTGTCGCCGCGCAGCACCAGGGTGGTGTCGGCCCCGAGAGCGGCGAAAATGCCGGTGAGCTCGACGGCGATATAACTGCTGCCCACGACCGCGACACGCTGCGGACGCTTGGTGAGCTCGAAGAATCCATCCGAGGTGATGCCGAGCTCGGCACCGGGAATCAGCGGCCGGTGCGCTCGCCCGCCGGTGGCGATGATGATGTGCTCGGCCGCGAGGCGACGCCCGGCGGCAGTGACAGCGTGCGCATCGACAAAGCTCGCCCGGGCGCGCAGCAGCTCGATCTTGTGCCGCGCCAGGTTGGCGGCGTACAGGTCGTTCAGCCGCAGGATGTAAGCGTCGCGCTTCTGCTTCAGCAGCGCCCAGTCGTGCCCCGCGACCTCCAGCCGGAAACCGTAGTCCGTGGCATCGTGCAGCGTCCCGCCCAGATCGGCCGCGTTCCAGGTGATTTTCTTCGGCACGCAGCCGGCGTTGACGCAGGTGCCCCCGAGGCGGCCGGATTCCACCAGCGCCACGCGGGCGCCATATTCGGCCGCGCGTTGGGCTGCGGCCAGCCCGCCGCTGCCGCCGCCGATCACCACCAGGTCGAATTTGTCGCTCATACACCCTCGAGCGCTCGCGTGAACACCATGTTATATGAGGATGCGGGACTGCGGTTCCATCCCCGTTACGCCGGGCGCTACCGAAGGCCGCTACAATGGCGCTGAAGTTCACGCCACGAGAGCGCATGGAAAACCCCCTCCTGGGCCAGGAACCCCTGCCGCAGTTCCTGCGGATCCGTCCCGAGCACGTCGAACCGGCGGTGCGGGAAGTGCTGACGCAGAACCGCGCGCGCATCGAGGAACTCGCCTCGCTCCCGATACCCACCTTCGCGACGCTGATCGAGCCGCTGGAGGAGCTGCAGCACCGCGTTTCGCGCACCTGGTCGCCGGTGAGTCACCTGAATGCGGTGCTGAATTCCGATGCGCTGCGCACCGGTTACAACGCCTGCCTGCCGCTGCTGTCCGCCTACCAGACCGACCTGGCGCAGAGCGAACCGCTGTTCCAGGCCTATCGCACCATCGCCGACCAGGAGCGCGCCGCACTCGCCCCGGTGCAGCGCCAGGTGATCGAGCATGCGATGCGCGACTTCCGCCTCGCCGGGGTGGGTCTGCCGGCCGAACGCAAGGCGCGCTTCAAGTCCGCGATGCTCGAGCTCACGCAGCTGCAGGCAAAGTTCGAAGAGAACGTGCTGGATGCCACCAACGCCTGGACCTGGCAGGTCGCGGATCCGCAGCAGCTGCGCGGACTGAACGACATGATCATCGAGCAGGCGCGGCGCCGGGCGTACGAGCGCGGCGTGGCGGGCTGGATCCTCACCCTCGACCAGCCGACCTACGTTGCGGTGCTCACCGACGCCGAGTCCGAAACTCTGCGCCGCGCCTTCTACGAGGCGTGGATGACGCGCGCCTCGGATTGCGGTCCGGGCGCCGGCCGCTGGGACAACTCGGCGGTGATGGAGGACATCCTGCGCCGGCGCCACGAGGCGGCGCGGCTGCTGGATTTTCGCGATTATGCGCAGTACGCGCTCGCGACCCGCATGGCGCACAGCGTCGAGGAAGTGCTGCAGTTCCTGCACGAGCTCGCGCGCGCGGCGCGCCCCGCGGCGCTGGCGGAATTCGCCGAGCTCGAAGCGTTCGCCGGCCGCAAGCTCGCCGCCTGGGACCTCGGCTTCTATGCCGAGCGGCTGCAGCGTGAGCGTTTCTCGGTGTCCCAGGAGGAACTGCGACCGTACTTCCCGCTGCCGCGGGTGCTCACCGGGCTGTTCGAGGTCGCCGAGCGGCTGTTCGGCGTGAGCATCCGCGAGCGCGCCGGTGCGCCGCTGTGGCACCCGGACGTGCGCTTCTTCGACATCACCGGCGGCGCCGGCGAGGCGGTCGGCAGCTTTTATCTGGACGCCTACGCGCGCCCCAACAAGCGCAGTGGCGCGTGGATGGACGAGTGCGTCGGCCGCAAGCACCTGCGGACCGGGGCGGCGCTGCCGGTTGCCTACCTGGTGTGCAATTTCCTGCCGCCCGCACGCGCGCGGCCCGCGCTGCTCACCCACGATGACGTGCTCACCCTGTTCCACGAGTTCGGCCACGGCCTGCACCATCTGCTGACACGCGTCGACTATCCGAGCCTCGCCGGCATCAACGGCGTGGCCTGGGACGCGGTGGAGCTGCCGAGCCAGTTCCTGGAGAACTACGCCTGGCACCCGCAGGTTCTGCAGCGCATCTCCGGGCACTTCGACGGCGGCGCGCCGCTGCCGGCGCAAACACAGTCGCGGCTGATCGCCACGCGCAGCTTCCACGCGGGGCTGCAGATGATGCGGCAGCTGGAATTCGCACTGTTCGATTTCCGCATCCACACCGAGTATTCGCCCGAGCGCGGCGGGCGGGTGCTGCAGATCCTGCGCGAGGTCAGGGGCGAGGTCGCCGTCGTGCCGGTGCCGGAGTGGAACCGCTTTCCGAACAGCTTCGGCCACATTTTCGCCGGCGGGTACGCCGCCGGCTATTACAGCTACAAGTGGGCGGAGGTGTTGGCGGCGGATGCCTTTGCCGCGTTCGAGGAAAGCGGCGTGTTCGACCGGCCGACTGCACAGCGCTTTCTGGACACGATCCTCAGCCGCGGTGGCAGCCGTGACGCCCTCGAGGCGTTCATCGAGTTTCGCGGCCGCCGGCCGGACGTGGCGGCGCTGCTGAAGCAGCACGGCATTCTTGCCGCGGGCGAGCACGCCGCGTGACGCCGAAGCCCAGCGCGCCGCGGCTGCCGGCACCGTTGCTGCTGCTGTGCGCCCTGGCCACGCCGGCAGCGCGCGCCGAAACCCTGTACGTCGTCGAGCAACTGGTCGTCAACGTGAACAGCGCCCCGGACGCGAGCGCTGAGCGCATCGCCACGGTGAAGAGCGGCGATCGCCTGGAAGTCATCGAGCGGGTGCGCGATGAGGTCCACGTACGGCTCACCGGCGGCAAGGATGGCTGGGTCAGGGCGAGCTACCTGTCGGCGGACGAGCCGCTGCGGCCGCGGCTCGCGGAACGCACCGCGGAAGTGGCGCGGCTCAAGGAGGATGTGAGCCGCCTGCAGGCGCAGCTCGACACCGCACGCACCCCTGCCTCAGCGTCCGCGCCCCCGGCGCCCGCGCTCTCCGTAGAGGACCCCGCCGGAGCGCCGCAGGGGGGGCTGTTTGCCAGCGCGGCGCCGGAGCATCCCCGGCACGTGTGGCCGTGGGCGCTCGGTGCGGCGCTGCTGGCCCTGTGCATCGGGTTTGCGCTCGGAGCCCTGGTGCTCGACCGGCACATCCGCCGCAAGTATGGCGGCCTGCGCATCTACTAGCTTAGCTAAGCTAAGCGAGTTGCGTGGCGCGCAGCAGGCCGGCAGGAATCCAAAGTGTGCGCCGTTTCGCTGTGCCTGGACGCTGGAACTGCCTAGACTGGGCTTCAACGCACCGGTCAGGCCAGTCAGGGGACGGGGCCGGCCTGCGCGTATCTTCAGCCTCCATCGACCATGACCAGTACCCGGCGCAGCGATTTTGACGTTACCAACAGCGTGCAGGTGAGCTCACCCGCGGCGGTGCTCGCCGCGGTCGAGGCGCTCTACCGGCCGACGTGGCCGGGGCTGTCCATGGACCCGCTGGCGCGCGCCTTCGAGCATTTCGAACGCCTGTTCGCCGGCAAGATTGCCGGATACCACGGCGTCGACACCGTCTACCACGACCGGCAACACACGCTCGACATAACTCTGGCGCTCGCGCGCCTGCTCGTGGGCTATGAACGGCAGCAGGACGAGGCCACCCGCCTGGGGGGCGCGCGCGCCCTGGTCGGCCTGGTGACCGGCCTGTTTCACGACGTGGGCTATCTGCGCCGCACCGACGAGCGCGACTCGCGCAACGGCGCCGAGTTCACCCGCACGCACGTGTCGCGCGGCGCGCGCTTCCTGGAAGCTTACCTGCCGGTGCTGGGCTTCGGGGCCTGGGTGCCGGTGGCATCGGAGATCATCCACTTCACCGGTTACGAAGTGCCGTTCACGCGCATCGAGGAGACGGTCTCCGATCCGCGTGACATAACGGTCGGCCACCTGCTCGGCACGGCGGACATGATCGCCCAGATGGCCGACCGCTGTTACCTGGAGAAATGCCGTGACCGGCTGTATGCCGAGTTCGTGCTCGGCGGCGTCGCCCTGCCCTTCAGCCAGGGCAACCCCCAGGTGAAGTACGCCTCGGGGCTGGATCTGCTGCGCCAGACGCCGGAGTTCGTGGCGGAGGTGCGCAGCAAGCGACTCGATGGGGATTTCCATGCAGCCTACCGCTACCTGGAAATCCTCTACGGCGGCGGCAACCCCTACATGGAAGCCATCGAGCGCAACATCGAGTACCTGCGCCAGGTCCTGCGCAGCGAGAGTTGGCAGCTGCTGCGGCGCCGGCCGCCCATTTTCGCGGCCACCACCGATCCCATGGCCACGATGCGCGGCCTGATGCTCGGGCATATAAAGAGAGTCTGGTCCGGCAACTAGGCGCCTAGCCTTAAGTCCCAGGCGGCGGTTAATATGAATCCCCAAACGAAAGGGGATCACACGCCGCGGGACATGCGTATCTCGCGGCGGGCGTATACGTACGTGACTGCCGCCAGCTTCAAGTTCAAATATTCAGGGGCCGCCTTCCTGGTGGTGGTGCTCGCCGCGGCTGCGGTGGGTACCGTGCTGCTCGTGCGGGACCAGGCCGACACGCGCACTCTGAGCGCACTCGCCGAGCGTGCCGCGCGCGAGCGCGTCGATCCCGAGCTGCAGGCCCGGGCGCAGAGCATCGCCGCGCACGTGGCGGATTCAATCGCCGGAGCCGTGCGCGCCGGGGACAGCAGCGGTGTGGTGCACAGGCTGCAGCCCTTCATCGACGATGCCACGGTGGCCGCCATCAGCGTGACGGCCCGCTCGGGAGCGCGGATTTTCGACTGGCGGCGCAGCGCCGGCGCGACCCCTGGTGCGCTCAGCGCCCGGGTCACCGATCCGGTGCGCACCTTCGTGGAGCACATCCCCGGCGCCGCGACGCCCGAGACGCTCGCCTCCGTCACCGTGGTGCTCGAGCAGGCCGCGCCGGTGCCCGAGGTGACCTTAAGCGGACGGCTGGAAGCGGAGAGCGCTGAACGCAATCGGCTCACGTGGCTCCTGGGCCTTGCGCTCGCCGCGGCGGGCGGGCTCGCCGGCGCCGCCCTGGCCTGGCGCCTCACCCGGCAGCTGCAGCGGCCGGTCGACTCGCTCATCAAGAGCGCCGATCGTATCGGCCAGGGCGATTACACCCGCCCGGTCGAGGTGCGCCGGCATGAGGCGCTCGCGGACCTGCAGCAGGCGCTCGAGCGCATGCGCGGGCGGTTGCGCCTGTCCACCATCAACAAGAATTACCTGCACAGCGTGCTCAACAGCATGACCGATGCGGTGTTCGTCACCTCCCCGGACGGGGTCATCAAGATGGCAAACTCGGCGGCCTGCAAGCTGCTCAGTTTCGCCGAAGAGGAACTCCTCGGCCGCAGCATCATTGCGGTGCTCGAGGAGCGTGAGCGCGCCGGCTTCGATCTGCTGCAGGCGGCGCAGGAGACGCGCGAGACGGTGGTGCGCACGCGCAGCGGTCAGACGATCCCGGTGTCGTTCACCGGCTCGCGCATCGACAGCGACGACCCGCAGTTCCAGGGCAACATCTTCGTGGCGCGCAACATCACCGACCGCAAGCGCGCCGAACGCCGCATACGCTATCTGGCGCGCTACGACGCGCTCACCAAGATCCCGAACCGCATGCAGTTCCACCATCTGCTGCAGCAGACCATCGCGCGTGCGCTGCGCAGCGGCCAGGTGGTGGCGGTGCTGTACCTGGACATGGACCGCTTCAAGGAAGTCAACGACACTTTCGGCCACGGCGCCGGCGATCGCACGCTGGAAGTGCTGGCCGAGCGCCTGACGCGCTCGCTGCCGAAGGAGACCGTGGTGGGACGGCTCGCCGGGGACGAGTTCGCGCTGTTCGTGGATGGCCTGCCGTCCGATGCCGACAACCGCGGACCGATTGCGCAGCTGGCACGCTCGCTCCTGACCGAGGTGTGCCGCCCGTTCCAGCTTAACCAGAACGAGGTGTTCCTCACCGCGAGCGTCGGCATCGCCTTCTGCCCGCGCGATGCGGAGAACGTCATCGACCTGATCCGCAACGCGGATGCGGCCATGTACTACTCCAAGCAGAACGGCGGCAACACCTTCGCCTTCTACTCCCCGGAGATGAACGCCGCCGCGGTCGAGCGGCTGATGTTGAAGAGCAAACTGCGGCGGGCGCTGGAACGCGACGAGCTGGAGATCCGCTACCAGCCCAAGGTAGACCTGCGCAACGGCCACATCATCGGCGCCGAGGCGCTGTTGCGCTGGCGCCTGCCCGGGCACGGCGACATTCCGCCCTCGCATTTCATTCCGCTGGCCGAGGAAACCAACCTCATACTGGATATCGGCGAGTGGGTGCTGAACCGCGTGTGCCTCGATTACCGCCAGATGCAGAGCAAGGGCGGCGACCCGGGACGCATCTCACTTAACCTGTCGCTCAAGCAGCTGCGCCAGGCGAGTTTCATCCTGCGCTGCCGCTCGGTATTCCGCCGCCACCAGGTGTCCCCGACCGCGTTCGAGCTGGAGATCACCGAAACCACCCTGATGGCGGATCCGCAGCGCACCGTGCGGCTGCTCGATGAGCTGTACGCGATGGGCCTGCACCTGTCGATCGATGACTTCGGCACCGGCTACTCCTCGCTGTCGGCGCTGCAGCAGTTTCCCATCGGCACCCTGAAAATCGACCAGTCCTTCGTGCGCGACGCGACCGACGATGCCGGTGATGCGACCATCGTGCGCACCATCATCGAGATGGGACGCAGCCTCGGCATGGAAGTGATTGCCGAGGGTGTCGAGTCGCAGCGGCAGCTGGAATTCCTGCGCAGCAACGCCTGCCACTACGGGCAGGGGCGGCTGTTCGGCGAGCCGTGCACCGCGGAGGACCTGCTGGCACTGCTCGCGCGCCAGGCCGCAGGCGGCGCACCCTTCGCACACCTGCTGCACCGGGCCGACGGGGCGGCTTCCCGCTCGGCCTGAAGGCGGTTTGCGGCCACGGTCGCCCCGGCAGAGCGTGTGTCGTGAGAATTCGCCGCGGCCGGCTCCTCACCCTGTGCGTGGTTGCGGCCTGGCTCACAACCGCCTGGTGGCAGGCGCACAAGCCCCTGCCTGCCGGCACGCATATCGCCTCCGCCGTGTGCGCCGTGCCGGCGGACGAGGTGAGCTTCATCGCCGACATCACCGCCGCGGATGCCTGGGGGCGCGCGGTCGTGAGCCACGGGATCTTCGACCAGGTTCTGGAGGTGGTGCGCCACGCACGCCGCTTCATCGTGCTCGATTACTCGCTGTTTGCAGGCACAGCGGCTGCAAGCGCTCCACAGCGGCGCATCGCCGCAGAGCTCGGCGATGCGCTGCTCGCGCGGCGGCGCGCGCTGCCTGAGCTGAAAGTGCTGTTCATCACCGATCCGGTGAACGAGGGCTACGGGGCCGCGCCCTCGGCGGAGCTGCAGCTGCTGCGCGACGGCGGTGTCGAGGTCGTGCTGACGGATCTGGATGCGCTGCGCGATTCCAACCTGCTGTACTCGAGCCTGTGGCGGCTGGCGCTGCGCTGGTGGGATACGCCGGCGAGGCCCCTGGGGGTCGAGACGCGGCGCCTCAACTTCAAGGCCGACCACCGCAAGGTGCTGATAGCAGACGACGGCCGGGGCGGACTGGCGGCGGTGGTGGCTTCGGCAAACCCGGACGACGGCGAGAGCGCCTGGTCGAACGCGGCCGCGCGCGTCAGCGGCGCGGCACTCGCCTCGCTCCTGGCGAGCGAGCTGGCGGTAGCGCGTTTCTCAGGCTGGCGCGGACGCGGCGACGCCTATTCGCCCGCGCCGGCTTCAGTCCCGGGGCCGGCGCCGGACTGCGCTGCCGATTCCGCGGGGGGCCTGGCGGCGGGCAGCAGCGCCCGCGTGCAGGTGCTCACCGAGGGCGCAATCCGCGCCGCGCTCCTCGAGCGGATGGCTGCCGCGGGGCGGGGCGACTCGATCGATGTGGCGATGTTCCATCTCGCCGACAGCGGCGTAGCCGAGGCGCTGCTGGCGGCCGCCAGGCGCGCCGTCAGCGTGCGCCTCATTCTCGATCCGAACGAGGACGCGACCACCGGCAGCTCCGGCATTCCAAATCAGCCGGTGGCGAGTGAACTCGTGGCGCGCGGCGGCGGGACGATACACGTGCGCTGGTATCGCACGCATGGCGAGCGTTTTCATGACGCCATGGTGATGATCTACGGGCCGCAGCGGCTGTGGCTGACGCTCGGTTCGGCCAACCTCACGCGGCGAGCTTTGAACGACTACAACCTCGAGGCGAACGTCGCCATCGAGGTGGCGCGCAGCGCGCCGCTGGCGCAGCAGACGCTCGGTTATTTCGACACGCTGTGGAGCAACCGAGCGGCGCTCGGCATCGAGTACACCGCCGATTTCGCCGTATTCGCGAATCCGGCGCAGTCGGACTACTGGCTCTGCCGGCTGATGGAGGGCGTGGGCCTGTCCTCGTTCTGAGCAGCACGCTCGGCAGCGGCACGCACCGCCTGCGCGGCCTGCTGCGACACCGCGCCCAGGGCGGCGCCCGTGGCCTGCTCGAAGGCGGAGACCACGTCGCTCAGGCGGTTGGCGGTGGCAAGCGCGGCGCCGGAAACCACGAACGTCGCCACCACATCGCGCCCTGCGCGCGTGCCGACGATGCAGTCGAGCGTCACGTGCACCTCGGGAACTGCACCCCCGGCGGTGTAGTCGGCCTCGAAGCGGCGCACCGCGATCTGCAGCAGGTAGTCGGACGGGAACGGGCTGGCGGAATCCTCCACCGACGTCCACGCGCCCGAGGCGCGCAGCGTTTCGACCGCGAGCGCCTCGAGCACGTCCGCAACCGGACCCGGCCAGCGGCTGCCGGCGTAGAAGTTCATCCGGTGATCCGCCTGCACCAGCATGATGTGCGGGGAGTCGAGCCCGGGGGCCGCCAGCGGATGACCGACCCGCAGGGAGGCCGCCACGGCCGCGGTGGCCGGCGCGCCGTTGCCAGCCGCGGCGGCCGGCGCGCGCAGGTAGTACGTCTGCTCGGGGTGCGCGGTGCTGTGGAACAGCCCGGAGCAGCCGCCGGTCAGGATCGTGCACAGCAGCGGCACGGCGCGCATCGCCACTAGCGCAATTCTCATCGTGGGATCTCCACCCCGCGCTCCTGCGGCTGATAGATGAGCTGGGCGGGATTCTCCCGCAGGCTGTTCGAGAGCGCGCGAATGTCCTCGGCCGCCTCCCGGCCCTCACGCGCAAACCGCTCGAGCTCCGGCAGCCCGTCGCGCGTGAACGAACGCACGTCCGCGCGGTTGTCGGCGATCACTGTGTCGAGCTGCTCGCTGGCGCTCGCCAGGTGGTCCGCAATGCTGTGCATGCGCTGCGCGGCCGCCCGCACGTCCGGCCCGGCCGTATCGATCAACGCATGGGTGCTGCGCGCGGAGGCGGCCAGCTCGGCGCTGGCGCCGCGCAGCTCCGCGACCAGGGCATTGAGGTCGCGCATGGTCTGCGGCAGCTTGCTGCTGGCCTCATCGAGGCTGCCCAGCGTGCTGGAAACCGCGTGCAGATTGGTGTCGTTCAGCAACAGGTCGGCCCGCTGCACCACATCACCGGCCGCTGCCACCAGCTCCGGGAGACTCGCGAGGAACACATCAAAGCGCGACGGCCCCGAACGGATCACGGGGAACTTCAGGCCCGCCACCGCCGGCGCCAGGAGCTTGTCGCTGCGAGCCTCGAACAGGTCGATGTACAGCAGCCCCGTGACTCCCTGCAGCTGCAGCTGCGCGACGGTGTGCGCCGATATCGGCGTGGTCGCATCGATGTCGACGATCACCTCGACGCGGCTGGCATCGCGCGGGTCGATGTGCATGTCGACCACGCGGCCGACACCGACACCGAGGTAACGCACCGCCGCGCCCCGCTCGAGGCCGCTGACGCTGCCGCTGAAGTAGATCTCGTAGCGGTTGTAGTTGCGGTGCTCGCGGGCGTCGGAATACCAGTAGACGAACAGCGCTCCCAGCAGCGCCACCAGCAGCACGAAGGCACCGACCGCGGCGTAGTTCGCTTCACGTTCCATGCGCGGCTCCCAGGCGCGCGCGCGCGCGCGCGCCGTGGAAGTAGGCCCTGATCCACGGGTGTGGATGGTCGACGATGCCTTCCAGGGTGTCGGATTCCATGCGCCGGTCCACGATCACCCCGACACGATTGCAGGTACGGAAGATGGTGTCCAGATCATGGGTAATCATGACAATGGTGAGCCGCAGCTGTTTCTGCAGGTATAGCACCAACTCGTCGAACTCGGCCGCGCTCACCGGATCGAGCCCGGAGGTGGGCTCATCGAGAAACAGCAGGCTTGGATCGAGCGCCAGCGCGCGGGCGAGCGCGGCCCGCTTCACCATGCCGCCGGAGAGCTCGGCGGGGTACTTTTGGGCCGCGTCGGCGGGCAGCCCGACGAGGCGGATCCTCAGCAGCGCCAGCTCCTCGAGGGCTGTCGGGCCGAGCTCGAGGTGCTCGATCATGGGCAGCTGCACGTTCTGCAGCACGGTCAGTGCCGAGTACAGGGCGCCCTGCTGGAAAGTGACCCCGTAGTGCGCCTTGACGGAGCGCAGCTGCGCGTCGCTCATTTGCGTGATGTCGCTGCCGGCGATGCGCACCACCCCGGCGAGCGGGCGCTGCAGGCCGAGGATGGTCCGCAGCAGCACCGACTTGCCGGCGCCGGAACCGCCGACGATGCCAAACACCTCGTCCTCGCGCACTTCCATGTCGAGCCCGTCGTGGACCACCTGGGTGCCGAAGCGGTTCACCAGCCCCTGCACCTGCAGCACCGGATACATCAGACGTCCATCTCCATGAACAGCACCGCGAACAGGGCGTCTGCGAGTATCACAAAGAAGATAGCCTGCACCACCGCGACCGTGACCAGGCGGCCGAGTTCGCGCGCCGAGCCGCGCACCTGCATGCCGCGATAACAACCAGCCAGGGCGATGAGCAGTGCGAACACCGGCGCCTTGATCACGCCGACCCAGAAGGTACTGGGCGAGATCGCCTCGATGACGCGGTTCGCGTACTGACTGAGAGGCATGTCGAGCAGGTAGCGGCACAAGAGTGCGCCGCCGGTGAGTCCGATGAGATCGGCGATGACGGTGAGCAGCGGCAGCGCGATCGTAAGTCCCAGCACCCGTGGCAGCACCAGCAGTTCGAACGGATCGACGCCGGTCGCGGTCAGCGCATCGACCTCCTCGTTGAGCTGCATGGAGCCGAGCTCGGCCGCAAACGCGCTGCCGGAGCGGCCGGCGACGATGATGGAAGTCAGCAGCACTCCCAGCTCCCGCAGCACCCCGATGGTGACCAGATCGACCACATAGATCTCCGCGCCGAGCCCGCGCAGCTGTCGCGCGCTCATGTAGGCGATGATCACGCTGATGAGGAACGCGATCAGTGCCACGATGGGCATGGCGGTCATACCCGTGTCATACACGTGGCGGGCGATCGCAATCGGCCGCAGGCGCCGTGGGCGCGCCAGGCTCGACAGTAAGGTCGCGCTCGCGCGGCCGATGAAGGCGAGTCCCTGCATCAGGTCCCGGCCGGCACGCACCGCGGGGCGGCCGATCGCGGCGAGCGCCCGCTCGGCATCAGGGGCCGCCTCTGCCGGCGGCACGCCCGTCGTGCTGACCTCCTTGAGGGTCTCCTCGAGCAGGCGCAGCTGATCCGGTGGCGTGGCCCGGAACGTCACCGCGGCACCGGCCGCGCGCGCGCGGCTCACGAACTCGCGCAGTGCCCAGGCGCCCGACAGATCGAGCGCCGTGAGTTGCCGCGTCGCAATCGACACTTGCCGCGCCGCCGCAACATCGACCGCGGCCAGAGCGCTCTCGATGGCGGTGAACCGCTGCGCGACCCACTCGCCCGTCAGCTCGAGCTCCAGGCCCTGGTCGGTGCGCCGAACCTCGACGCTCATGATGGGAGCGGGCGCGACGGATCAGCGTTTGGCGTGCAGATGCGCCTCGAGGAACCACAGATACTGGTCGTTGTCGCGCGAGATGCCGGTGAACAGATCGGCGCTGTCGGCATCCCCGAGCCTGGCGGCGGCGTCGATCGCGGCGCGCACCTTGGCCCCGAAGTCGGCGAGTGCGGCCGACAGCGCATCGACATGGGCAAGGCCTTCGCTGATGTCCTCGGGGTAGGCACGCAGACTCGTGCCGCGGCTCACCGCGGCGATCGTGCCGTGCGCGGTGCCGCCGAGAGCGGTGACGCGCTCGGCCAGCGTGTCGATGTGCTCCTCGACGTTCTCGGCCACCTTGTCGAACAGCTCGTGCAGGGCGATGAAGTTCGGGCCCTTGACGTTCCAGTGTGCGTGTTTGCTTTGCGCGCCCAGGTCGATGGCATCCGCAAGACGTGCGTTCAGCAGCTCGATCACCTTGGACCGGGTGTTGGCCGGCAGGTCGTTCCGGGTGTCAAACATGGAGGTCTCCTTGATGCATGGCCGCATTTGAACATCCGTACACGCCGGCGGCCAATCGCCTGTCCGGATCGCGATGATAAGCGCGATCTATCGCCGGAGTCTTGTGGGAAAGGCTTACCTGGGCGGGCCGCTGCGGCGCAACCGCAGGCGGCGCGGGGCCTGCGGCCCGTGTCAGGTGTCGTCGCGGTAGCGACGGATGCGGATCGCGGCGAACACCAGCGCCGCGGTGATCGCCAGCCCCAGCCACAGGTCGATGTCGCTGAACGCGGCGCCGAAGCGCAGTTG
This sequence comes from uncultured Steroidobacteraceae bacterium, assembly GCA_955652795.1. Lineage (GTDB taxonomy): Bacteria > Pseudomonadota > Gammaproteobacteria > Steroidobacterales > Steroidobacteraceae > 13-2-20CM-66-19. The sequence goes on from CATPBQ010000102.1 coordinate 16,696, forward strand.
ACCGAACACCGAGGCGAGCGCGCCCGCACGCCCGCGGCCCAGATGCGGGGCCGGGAAGAGTGTGTGCCAGATCCCGTAGGTGCGGTAAGCGAGTAAATTCCACAGATAGGTCGTCCCGAAGGCCATGCGCTCGAGCAGCGGCGCCAGCACCACCGGAACGGTGGCCCACAAGAACGGACTGCGCCGCGCCCAGGCCGAGACCACGAGCAGGTAGGCGGCGAACGGCGCATACCACAGCACACCGACAATGACGCACGCCAGCAGCGCCATCTCACCCTTGAGCCAGGCAAGCGTGTCCCAGCCCGGGATCGGGGGCAGGCGTCCGAAGGCGGCGTTCAACTCCCAGATGCCGACAAAGCTCAGGGACACCAGCAGCCCGAGCGCAAAGACGCCAAGCGGCACCACCAGCAGCGCGACCAGGAGCTTCGACAGGACGGTCAGGTTGTCAGACACCGGTAAGGACTTCCAGAAGAGGATGCTGCGGTCCTTGCGCTCCGCGTACAGGCAGTCCAGCAGGTAGAAACTCAGCACAATCAGCGTCACGAGGGACAGTGGCATCGACACGGCGCTTTGCATGACGCTGAACATCGTCATGCCCTCGGAGCCGTCGTGGTGCATATCCGCGTGCGTCAGGCGGTACTTCACGCTCGCCACGAAAGCGCTGACCACCATCAGCGCCGCGACTACCAGCGGTGCGATCCACAGCGCGCGGTGCTCCCAGAACTCGCGCCGCACCAGCATGGCAAGCGTGCTGCCAGCTCCGATGCGGGCGGCCGGCGTGGACTCGCGCGGGGCTTCCCCGGTGGCAGCCTCTGCAAAGTGACTGTTCATGTGCTTGGCGTCCCCTGCATCTTGGCGACGAACAGGTCGGCGATCGAGGGCGTGCGTAACTCGCCTAACGCGCCCAGCTCTGCGGCCGAACGACCCTCGAAGAGCATCGCCACACGCCCGAACACCTCGCGCTCGTAGAACGGTTTCAGCGCGCGTGCCTGCGGCGCCTGTTCCGCGGCCAGCGTCAGCTGCTGGTAGCGGCTGCCGAGGTCCTCGACGGAGGAACTCAGCGCCACGCGGCCGTGGTTGATGAAGATCACGTCGGTGAACAGGTTCTCGACTTCCTCCACCTGGTGAGTCGTGAGCAGGATGGTGCGCTCCTTGTTGAAATAGTCATTCAGCAGCGTGTCGTAAAACTTGCGCCGGTACAGCAGATCAAGACCGAGGGTGGGCTCATCGAGCACCAGCAATCGCGCATCGATCGCGAGGATCAGCGCCAGGTGCAGCTGCGTCACCATGCCCTTGGAGAGCTCGCGCACGCGGCTGCTGGGGCGGATGTCGGTCTTGCTCAGAAATTCCGCGGCGCGTGCGCGATCGAAGCGCGGGTGCACGCCGCTCACCACCTCCAGCGCCTGGCTCACGCGCAGCCAGCGCGGCAGCACGGCCACGTCGGCCATGAAGCACACCTCGCGCATCAGCGCGTCGCGCTGCGTGCGCGGATCGAGTCCGAGCACGGTGAGCTCGCCGCTGAAGGGGGTGAGTCCCAGCACCGCCTTGAGCGCGGTGGTCTTGCCGGCACCATTCGGACCGATGAGGCCGACGATGCGTCCGGGCTCGACGCTGAAGTTCACGCCATCCAGCGCACGGGTCGCGCCGTAGGCCTTGGCGAGTCCGCGCGCTTCAATTACTGCTGTCATCTTCTTCACCTGGTGCGGCCGCACCGGCCGGATGCCCCGGCCACTTGGCCGCAGGCGCTGCGGCGCCCACGCGCTGCAATTCTTCCTGGGACAGGCCCAGGCGCTGAATGGTGGCGTACACTTTCGGCCATTCCTCCTCGAGGAAACGCTGGCGCTCGTCCTTCATCAGCGCCTTGCGGGCGCCTGAGCTGACGAACATGCCCAGGCCGCGCCGCTTCTCCACCAGCTGCTCGTCGACGAGCTGCTGGTAGCCCTTGAGCACGGTGAGCGGATTCAGGCGGAAGTCCGCAGCGACACTGCGGACCGAGGGCAGCGGGTCTCCTTCCTTGAGCACTCCTTCGAGGATCATCGCTACCACCCGGTCTCGCAGTTGCCGGTAGATCGGCAGGCTGTCGTCCCACTGCGAATCCATGGTCGTTTGCACGGCGCCTGTGGCGGGGTATTAGCCGACTAATCTACCAAAACGGCCGGCTCAGGCTGGCCAAACCAGCCGTGATCCGACTGCAGCGCCAGCACGTGTCGGGGATCCGCCTGCGTGCCCGGTGCAACGGAGGTCGACTGCAGGAAGGCGACGCTCAGAAGCACTGTGATGAGGACCGCGGCCACGCCGCAGGTGACGCTACGATAGAGGGCGGAAGCGAGGGTGTTCATGGTCGACTCCTTGATTGTTCTGGTGTGGCTCGGTTCCCGTGAACTCAGGCGCGCTGGGCCTGCTCGGCGGCGACGGTGCGGCTGGCATGGAAGGGGGCGGCGGATGTGGACTGCACGAAGCTCAGGCTGAGCACAAAGGTGATCAGGACTGCGGCGGCGGCACAGGTCACGTCACGGTAGAGGGTGGAAGCGAAGCGGTTCATGGTCATCTCCTTGGGTGTCGGGTTGTGGACTCTTGGGCTGTCTCGTCTGCGGATGGCTGCCTGGGCTGCCTCCCTTGGTGATGTACATTAGTATAACACTACTCAAGTGTCAAGCTATTACACTAAATCAGTCTCAAGGGGTCATCCGCGGTGCCGGGCGGTCTCCACGCCTTTGGAGAGCGCCGGCGCCGCGACGGTTTGAGCCCCGTGGCGCGGCCAGTGACCTAAGTGCTGCGGTCAGACGCTAGAATTCCTGGCTCTTTTTTTGAAAAGCACGAAGCACCCGCCATGAAATCTGCCGTGAACGTTGCGATCACCGGCGCCGCCGGACAGATCGGCTATGCCCTCGCCTTCCGGGTCGCCGCAGGGAGCCTCTTCGGGCCCGACACACCCGTGAACCTGCATCTGCTCGAGATCACCCCGGCGCTCGCGGCGCTGCAGGGCATGGTGATGGAGCTGCACGACTGCGCGTTCCCAACACTCAACAAGGTGGTGCCGACCGACGATGCGCGGGTCGCGTTCCGCGACTGCCAGGCGGCGCTGCTGGTCGGCGCGCGCCCGCGCGGACCGGGCATGGAGCGCAAGGACCTGCTGCTCGCCAACGCGCAGATCTTTTCCGTGCAGGGCCGGGCGCTCAACGAGGTCGCCGACCGCAACGTGAAGGTGCTGGTGGTCGGCAATCCCGCCAACACCAACGCGCTCATCGCCAAAACCAACGCCCGCGATCTCAATGCGCGCAATTTCACGGCGATGACGCGCCTCGATCACAATCGTGCGCTGTGGCAGCTGGCGGAAAAGACCGAGACGCATGTCAGCGACATTCGCCGCATGACCATCTGGGGAAATCATTCGGCAACCCAGTACCCCGACCTCTCGCACGCCGAGGTGAGGGGTAAGCCGGCAAAGTCCCTCGTGACCCAACAGTGGATCGAGGAGACGTTCATTCCGGTGGTACAACAGCGCGGCGCGGCCGTCATCAAGGCGCGTGGCGCCTCTTCGGCCGCCTCGGCCGCCTCCGCCGCGATCGACCATGTGCACACCTGGCTCCATGGCACGAGCGCGGGCGACTGGGTCAGCATGGGCGTGCCGTCGGACGGCAGCTACGGCATCCCCGACGGCGTCATCTACTCGTATCCGGTCACCGTCAACCACGGCGAGTACCGGATCGTGCCGGGTCTCAGCGTGGATGACTTCAGCCGCAAGCGCATGGAGGCGACTCACGCCGAGCTGCGCGAGGAGCGCGAGGGGGTCAAGAGCCTTCTCGCCTGAAGTTTCGTGCGCCGCGCCCGGCAAGCTATAGTCGGGTGAAGCCGCGCGACGCGGAGGAAGCTTGATGTTGGGCGCTATCGTCTCCCTGATGCTCGTGGTGGCGGCCGCCTACGCGGTCACACAGGTGGGCGGCGTCATCACCCTGCTGTTCATCGCCGCGGTGCTGTTCCTCGCTTACCGGCGGCTGTCGCTGCTCGCCTTTACCGTGACGTTCACGGTGCTGCTCACCGCCTACACGCTGCTGGGCGCCCCCGCCGGGATCTGGAAGGGGTTCTTAGGTGTACTGCTCGCGGGGCTGTGGCTCCTCAACGTGCGGCCGCTGCGCAAGGCGCTGATCACACGCCCGTTCATGAAGACCTACCTCAAGCTCCTGCCCACCATGTCGCAGACCGAGAAGGAGGCACTGGAGGCGGGCACCGTGTGGTGGGACGGGGAGCTGTTCACCGGCGCGCCGCACTGGCCGAAGCTGCTGGCCGCAAAGCCTCCGCAGCTCTCCGCGGCCGAGCAGGCCTTCCTCGACGGCCCGTGCGAGGAGCTGTGCCACATGCTCGATGACTGGAACATCACGCACGAGCGCGGCGACCTGCCGCCGCAGGTGTGGGAGTTCCTCAAGACCCGGGGCTTCTTCGCGATGATCATTCCGAAGAAGTACGGCGGCCTGGAGTTCTCCGCGTACGCGCACTCGTGTGTGCTGGCCAAGATCTCCAGCCGCAGCACCACCACCTCCTCCACGGTCGCGGTGCCCAACTCGCTCGGACCCGCGGAGCTGCTGAACCACTACGGCACCGAGGAACAGAAGAACTACTACCTGCCGCGGCTGGCACGCGGGGAGGAAGTGCCGTGCTTCGCGCTCACCGGACCGCGCGCCGGCTCGGACGCCGGTTCCATTCCCGACACCGGGGTAGTGTGCCGCGGCATGTGGCAGGGGCGCGAGATCGTCGGACTGAAGCTCAACTTCTCCAAGCGCTACATCACCCTCGCCCCCGTGGCCACCGTCATCGGTCTGGCGTTCCGCATGTTCGATCCCGAACGGCTGCTGGGCGGCAAGACCGACATCGGCATCACCTGCGCGCTGATCCCGCGCGGCACCCCGGGGGTGAGCATCGGGCGCCGCCATTTCCCGCTCAACATTCCGTTCCAGAACGGACCCATCCTGGGCAAGGACGTGTTCGTGCCGCTGGATTTCATCATCGGCGGGCCGCGCCTGGCGGGCAGCGGCTGGCGCATGCTGGTCGAGCAGCTGTCGGTCGGGCGCTGCATCTCGCTGCCCTCCAACGCCACCGGCGGCGCGAAGGCGGGCGTGTGGGCGACGGGCGCCTATGCGCGTATCCGCAGCCAGTTCAACACGCCGGTGGGCAAGTTCGAAGGGGTCGAGGAGGTCATCGCGCGCATGGTGGGCCTGACCTACACCATGGACGCCGCGCGCTCGGTGACCGCCGGCGCGATCGATGGCGGCGAGAAGCCCTCGGTACCCTCCGCGATGCTCAAGTACCACGTCACCGAGATGGGCCGCCAGGTGGCCAACGACGCCATGGACGTGCACGGCGGCAAGGGTATTTGCCTCGGGCCGAGGAACTATCTCGGCCGTGGCTACCAGATCGTGCCGGTGGCGATCACGGTCGAGGGCGCCAACCTCCTCACGCGCAACCTCATCATCTTCGGCCAGGGCGCCGTGCGCTGCCATCCGTTCGTGCTGCGCGAGATGACCGCCGCCCGCAATCCCGATCGCGCCGCGGGCGTGGATGAGTTCGACCGCGCCCTGTTCGGACACATCGGCTTCAGCATTTCCAATGCCGTGCGCTCGCTCATCATGGCTCTGACCCACGCGCGCTTCACCCACGCGCCGGTGCAGGATTCCACGGCGCGCTACTACCAGCACATCGTGCGCTTCAGCGCCTCGTTCGCGTTCGCGGTGGATGTGGCGATGTTGACGCTCGGCGGTTACCTGAAGAAGAAGGAAAGCCTGTCGGCGCGGCTCGGGGACGTGCTGTCGTGCATGTATCTGGCCTCCATGGTGCTCAAGCATCACGAGAACCAGGGCCGTCAGGAACAGGACCTGCCGATCGTGGAGTGGGCGTGCCGCAACCTGCTGTATCACGCACAGGAGCAGCTGCATGGTTTCCTGCGCAACTTCCCCAACCGGCCGCTGGCCGGCGCAATGCGCGTGCTCATCTTCCCGCGCGGTCGCGTGTACTCGGCGCCCGCTGACCGCCTCGGGCGCAAGGTTGCAGGTCTGGTGACCAGTCCGACCGAGGCGCGCGAGCGCCTGTGCCGGTACATTTACCGCACGCTCGAGCCCACCAACCCGCTGGGACTGCTGCAGGAAGCGCTGCTGCTCGCGGTGCAGCTCGAGCCGCTCGAGAAGCGCATCCGCGTCGAGGGGGTCAAGACCGGCAAGGTCACCGCCCTGGATCTGCCGGGACGCATCCAGCAGGCGCTCGCCGCCGGCATCGTTTCGGAAACCGAGGCCGCGGCGTTGCGCGACTACGATCGCAAGGTGATGGATCTGATTCACGTCGATGACTTCGAGCCGCACGAGCTCGGCGCCCTGAGCGCACCGGCGTCGCAGTCGGCCGCGAGGTCCAGCGCGCACGTCGCATGAGCACGGCGCCGCCTGTCAGCATCGCGTCGGACGCGCTGCCGGTCGCAGCGGGAGTCACGGCTGCCGGGGTTGCGGCCGCGGTGGCCCCGCCCGCGGTGCGCTGCGCGAACTGCGGCGCGCCGGTCACGGGCCGCTACTGCAGCGCCTGCGGCCAGCGGCTCGAGCCACCGGTGCACACGCTGTGGCACTTCGCGCAGGTGGCGACCGAGGACCTAACGCACGCCGACTCGCGCCTGTGGCGTACGCTCGCGGCGCTGCTGTTCAAACCCGGCTATCTCACCGCGCAGTTTCTCGCCGGACGGCGCGCGAGCTATCTGCCCCCGGTGCGGCTGTACCTGGTGCTGTCGGTGGTGTTCTTCATCTGGGTGAGCGCCAGCCAGTCGAAACTGCAGGTCGTGCAGCTCGACAGCGAGCGCGCCGCCCCCGCCGCCAGGGTCAGCACCCCCTTTGATCCGGCACTGCCCGGGGAATCTGCGCAGCAGCGCACTGAGCGGCTGTGCCGCGATGCGGTCTACCAGGGACCGTGGCAGCAGCGGCTGGCGCCCCTCCTGTCCCGCGCCTGCCGCAAAGTGGTGGAGGACCACGGGCGCTCGATGCGCGAGGCGTTCCTGCACAACCTGCCGCGCGCGATGTTCGTGTTCCTGCCGCTGCTCGCGGGCGCCATGATGCTCATGTACTGGCGGCCGCGGCACTACTACGTCGAGCACCTGCTGCTGTTCGTGCACAACCATGCGTTCGCGTTCGTGCTGCTGCTGCTGGCCGCCGCGGTGTCGGCGCTGCTGCCGTTCGCCGTGGGGTGGGTAAGCTTCGCGCTCTGGCTCTACACACCCTGGTACGTGTACCGCTCCATGCGCCTGGTGTACGGGCAGGGTCGCTGGCTCACCATCGCGAAGCTCCTGGTGCTGAGCCTCTTTTACCTGCTGAGCGGCGCGCTGATGCTCGGGCTCAACGTCGCGTACAGCGCCCTGACGCTGTGAAACTATTGTCGGTCGGAAGTTCTGTAAAGGAGATATCTGTGAAGGAGATGCTCATGCGTACATTGATCATTGCTGCCCTGATGCTCGCCGCCCCGCTCGCCGGCGCCCAGACCCCCGCGGTCGCGCCGGAGCGCACCGCCTCGCCCCCGAGCGCCGAGGTCTACATCATCAGTCCCAAGGACGGCGCCACCGTGCATGCACCGGTGCTGGTGCAGTTCGGCCTGAAGGGCATGGGGGTTGCGCCGGCGGGAGTGAAGTTCGAAAACACCGGCCATCACCACCTGCTCATCG
>CATPBQ010000103.1 GCA_955652795.1 uncultured Steroidobacteraceae bacterium
CGCGCTCGATGAAACCCTGATCGAGCATCCAGTAATCGTTGTAGACCTTGGACAGATACTTGTTGCCGCTGTCGCACACGAAGGTCACGACGCGCTGCGGTCGCTGTTGCGCACGGCAGTAGCGCAGCGCCGCAGCCAGCAGCGTGCCGGTGGAAGTGCCGGCGATGATGCCCTCCCTGGCGAGCAGCTCCCGGCAGGTGCGGAAGGCTTCCGCGTCCGGGATGCTGTAGGTGCTGCTGACACGCGAGAAGTCCGCCACCGGCGGAACCGAGTCGCCGCCGATGCCTTCGACCATCCAGGCAGTCATCTTCGCGGGGAGCTTGCCAGTGGTGGCGAAGCTCGCCAGCCCCGAGCCCACGGGGTCGGCCAGCACCAGCTGCACGTGTGGCGCCACACGCGCGAAGAAATGCGTCAGCCCCGCGAGGGTGCCGCCGGTGCCGACGCCGCACACGACAGCGTGCAACTCGTGACCCATCTGCTCCCAGATCTCCGGCGCGGTGGTCTCCTCGTGCGCCTGCGCATTGGCCGGGTTGCCGAACTGGTTGACGAAATAGCTTGCAGGGATCTCGCGCGCCAGGCGTTCGGCAACGTCGCGGTAATACTCGGGATGACCCTTGCTGACGTCCGATCGGGTCATCACCACGTCCGCGCCCATCGCCCTGAGGTGAAAGATCTTCTCCTGGCTCATCTTGTCGGGGATGACCAGCAGCAGCCGATACCCCTTCTGCGCCGCTACCAGCGCCAGTCCCAGGCCGGTGTTGCCGGCCGTGGCCTCGATCAGGGTGCCGCCGGGCTTGAGGGTCCCGGCACGCTCCGCGGCCTGAATGAGATACAGACCGATGCGATCCTTGATCGAGCCGCCCGGATTCTGGTTCTCGAGTTTCAGGAACAGCTGGCACGGCCCGGTATCCAGACGGCGCACCGCCATGAGCGGCGTGTTGCCGATCATCTCCAGTACATTGCCGTAAGCCGGATTCGACATGCGCCAGCCTTGAGAGGGCGGATCGCGATTGTACGCCATGGGGGCTGCGCCCCAGCGCGCAGGGCGCACGCCGACGGGGCGTGAGCGCGGCGGTGAGCGGGGCGGCTCGCTCAGCCAGCGCTGCTGATGAGTCCGGAGCCCACCCAGTCGCGCAGCAGCGCGGCGGCGTGCGCCGGCGCCTGTGCCTCGCCGAGCTCATCGCACAACAGCTCGCACAACTCGCCGAACGGCCAGCCCTTGTGCGCGGCATCCAGCACCGCCGCTTCCGTGTGCGTCAACGAGCGGAAGTAACTCGTGAGCTCGTGGCGCCACAGCAGCCATTGCACCGGCGCCGCGTCGAGGCTCGCCTGCGGTCGCTCGCTGTCTTCGGTAAGCGCCTGCCAGATCTGCGGCACATTCCAGCTCAAGGCCAGCCGTCGCACGCTCGGGTGCCAGGCAAAGCGCAACTGCGCCCACTGCTGCGGGGCGACGCGTGCCAGCGCCTCATGCGTGAGCGGCGCGGCGTCCGCCGCGTCGAACACGCCCGTCATGGTCCACTCCCAGCGGGCGAGCTCGGCGAGCACCGGGGCCGCCACGTAGTCCTCATGAGCGCACAGGAACTGCGGCAGCGCATCGCCGTAGTAACGGATGGAGAAGTACGGCGAATCGTGCCTGCGCACGTACTCGGCGGCGAGAGTGTGAAAATCCCTCTCGCCGAGCAGCTTCGCCAGCGCGGGAAAGTTGCTCTGCAGGGCCTCGGCGAGACGGCTGCGGTAGGCGCCGGCGTAAATTCCGAGACGCGTCGCCACCGGCACGCGCGCCGTGCCGAGGACGTGGGCCCCGACAGCCTCGCTGGCGCGCAGCAGGTAGTCCTGAAAATCGCCCTGGACGTGCGCGAGGCCGCTCATGAGCCCGCCGCCGCGGCGCGCCGCGGGCGCTGCGCGCCGTCCCCCGCCGCCAGGGTGCGTGCGCACAGCGCGCGCGCCTGCGCAAGCTCCGCACACAACTCGGCGAGCGGCGGGATGTGGTCGTCGCGCTCGATCATGGTCGAGACGGCCCCGAAGCGCTTCACGGCGGCCGCGTACAGCTCCCACACCGGATCGGGTACCGGGTGATCGTGGGTGTCGACCAGGTAGTCGCCGTGATTCTCGTGCCCGGCCAGATGGATCTGCTGCACGCGCTCCGCCGGAATGGCGTGCAGGTACTCGAGCGCATCGAACTCGTGGTTCACCGCGCTCACGTAGATGTTGTTGACGTCGAGCAGGATCAGACAGTCGGCGCGGGCCGCGACCTCGCGCAGGAATTCCCACTCCGTGAGGCGCGAATCGCGGAACGCGACGTAGCTCGAGACGTTCTCCAGCAGAATGCGCCGCCCGAGCAGCTCCTGCACCGCGCGCACCCGCTCCACCACGTGCGCGAGCGCCTCCTCGGTGTACGGCAGCGGCAGCAGGTCATGCGTGTTGCGGCCCGCCACCCCGGTCCAGCACAGGTGATCCGAGATCCACGCGGGCTCCACGCGCTGCGCCAGTGCCTTCACCTGCCGCAGGTACTCGCGATCCAGCGGCGCGGTGCTGCCGATCGACATGGACACACCATGCATCGCCAGCGGGTAGCGCTCGCGGATGCGCATAAGGTAATGCAGTGGCTTGCCGCCCGGCACCAGGTAGTTTTCGGTGAGTACTTCGAACCAGTCGATGGGGGGGCGATCGGCGAGAATCGCCTCGTAGTGATCGACCCGCAGGCCAAGACCGAACCCGAGCGCGGGGGGCTTCAGCATGGGCAGCTAAAGGGCGGGCCGGGCGGTCAGCACGCCCGGCCCACTCCAGCTCACTTGGCTTTTGCTTTCGCGGCGTCGCACTCCGCCTTGGTCATTTCCAGGTACCCCTTGCCCTTGCAGGAGTTCTGGCCCTTGCAGGCGTTGTTGGCGCTCTTGCACGCGGAGTGTCCCTTGCAGGAATTGACACCCTCGCACTTCACTTTCCCTTCGTCGGCGCGGGCAGTGCTTACCGCCACGGTCGAGAACATCACCGCGGCAGCCGCGGCCAGGGCAACACTGGACAGGATTCTGGAATTCATTACGGCATTCTCCTAAGAGGACGATGGGGCGCCGCCGATTGTAGCGCTGGCGCTGGAGGATAGCTTCTCAAGGGGTGGATGATGTAAGTGTCTCCACGTAAACGCAATTCCACCCCGCGCGGCCGCCAGCTACGAGCCCCGCACAGTAGACCGGGGAACGTGACACTGGATTGCAGCCTCATACACACCCTTCACACGCGGCTGCCGCTGCGTGACGGCAGCTGATCCGCCCGCGCCCGGATCCATTACAATTACCAAAGCCCGCGCCTGCCTGCCGCAGGTGCGCTCCCCTCACCACACCCGACAGTGACGCAATGACCGACGCCCCCGGTGACGCCATCCTCGTGCGTGGCGCGCGCCAGAACAACCTGAAGAACCTCGATCTCGACCTTCCGCTCAATGAGCTGATCGTCGTCACGGGCGTGTCGGGTTCGGGCAAGTCGTCGCTGGTGTTCGACACCTTGTACGCGGAAGGACAGCGGCGTTACGTCGAGACCTTCTCCCCCTACGCGCGGCAGTTCCTCGACCGCATGGACAAGCCGCAGGTCGGGTCAATCTCGGGAATTCCGCCCGCTATCGCCATCGACCAGACGAACCCGGTGCGCACCTCGCGCTCCACCGTCGGCACGATGACCGAGCTCAACGATCACCTGAAGCTCCTGTTCGCGCGCGCCGCGGCGTTGTTTTGCCAGCGTTGCGGGGAGCTTGTGCGGCGTGACACGCCGGACAGCATCTACGCCGACCTGCACCTGCGCGCGCAGCGCAGCGGTGATCCGCGGCTGCTGGTGAGCTTTCCGGTGCCGGTGCCGGCGAATTTCACCGTCGACGAAGTCCGCGAGTTGCTGGCAAGACAAGGCTATACGCGCTTCTTTGGCAGCACCGCTCCCGCGCCGCCATCGGCAGCGGCGACGCCGCCGGCGGCCCCGCCCGCGCGGCGTACCCGCAAGGGCAGCCACGGCGCGGGGAACGCCCCCGCCATCACGCTGGAGGTGGTGCAGGACCGGCTGCGGGCCGGCGGCGCCGAGCGCGGCCGGGTGCTCGAGTCGCTCGAGGCGGCACTGCGCGTCGGGCGCGGACGCGTCAACGTGCAGGTGGTCGATGACAGCGATCCGCCGCAGCGCCTCGACACCTGGCGCTACTCGAGCGAGCTGCACTGCGCGCACTGCGACCTGGCGTACCACACGCCCACCCCCAGCCAGTTCTCGTTCAACTCGCCACTGGGCGCGTGCGAGACCTGCCGTGGCTTCGGCCGCACCATCGGCATCGACTATGGGCTCGTCATTCCCGATGAGACCAGATCGCTGCGCGGCGGCGCGATCAAGCCCTGGCAGACCAAGTCCTACGCCGAGTGCCAGCAGGACCTGGAGAAATTCGCGAAGCAGCGGGGCATTCCCCTCGACACGCCGTGGCGCGAGCTTCCCGCCGAGGCACGCCGCTGGGTGATCGAAGGCGAAGGCGAATGGACCAGAAAGGTGTGGTACGGAGTGAAACGCTTCTTCGCGTGGCTCGAGACGCGCGCCTACAAGATGCACGTGCGCGTGTTGCTGTCGCGCTATCGCGCCTACACCCCGTGTAGCGCCTGCGACGGGGCGCGCCTGAAGAGCGAAGCTCTCCTGTGGCGCATCGGCACTCGAGCGCTGGCGGATGCGGCACTGGACCATGCGGGGCGCTTTCGCCCGCGGGGAGTGCAATGGAGCGCCGACACCGCAGCGGGGCTGCCGGGCCTGTCGATCCATGACCTGATGCTGCTGCCGCTCGAGCGCGGCTACGAGTTCTTCGGCAAGCTCACACTGCCGCAGCCGCTCGATGAGGCCACGCAGCTGCTGCTGGGGGAGATCCGCGCACGCTTCCGCTACCTGGTGGACGTGGGGCTTGGCTACCTCACGCTCGATCGTCAGTCGCGCACGCTCTCGGGCGGGGAGGTGCAGCGGATCAATCTCACCACCGCGCTCGGCACCTCGCTCGTCAACACGCTGTTCGTCCTCGATGAGCCCTCCATCGGCCTGCACCCTCGCGACATGCAGCGCGTCATCGGCGTCATGAAGCGGCTGCGGGACGCCGGCAATTCGCTGCTCGTGGTCGAGCACGATCCGCAGATCATGCTCGAGGCTGACCGCATCCTGGACCTGGGGCCCGGGGCCGGCGAGCGCGGCGGCGAGATCGTCTTTTATGGCACTCCGGGTGAGATCCGCCTGAGCGCCGCTTCCCTCACCGGCCAGTACCTCAGCGGTCGCAGGACGGTCGCTGCGCCGACCGAGCCGCCGGCGCACCGCGCAAGTGCCGCGCAGGGTGTGGTGGCCGTGGCCCGCTCCAACCGCTGGCTCGAGCTTCGGGGCGCAGCCGAGCACAACCTGAAAAACCTCGATGTGCGTATTCCGCTCAAGCGCCTGGTGTGCGTGACCGGCGTGTCGGGATCGGGCAAGTCCACGCTGATCGAGGACGTGCTGTATCCGGCGCTTCTCAAGTATCGCGGCAAGCCGACCGAGGCTCCCGGCCGGTTCGCAGGCCTGGCCGGCGCGGAGTTGATCGATGACGTCGTGATGGTCGACCAGAATCCCATCGGCCGCACCACCCGCTCGAATCCTGCCAGTTATGTCGGCGCCTTCGATGCGATTCGGGCGCTGTTCGCCGCCGAGCCCGCGGCGCAGGAGCGCAAGTACAGCCCCGGAACCTTCAGCTTCAACTCCGGCCACGGCCGCTGCCCGGCCTGCAATGGCAACGGCTTCGAGCATGTCGAGATGCAGTTTCTCTCCGACGTGTACCTGCGCTGCCCCGACTGCAACGGCCGCCGCTATCGCGATGAAGTCCTCGACATCCGGCGCGAAGGTGCCGACGGCCGCCGCTGCAGCATCGCGGACGTGCTGGATCTCACGGTGACGCAAGCGCGCGCGTTCTTCGCCGACGCCCCCGAGGTGGCGGCGCGACTCACGCCGCTCGCCGACGTGGGCCTCGAGTACCTGAAGCTCGGCCAGCCCGTGCCCACGCTCTCGGGCGGCGAGGCGCAGAGACTGAAGCTCGCCGGGCATCTGGCGCAGGCCGGCTCGGTGCTCTCGAGCACCACGCACCGCGGCAAGCTGTTTCTGTTCGATGAGCCGACCACCGGACTGCACTTCGAGGACGTGGCCAAGCTCCTGAGGGCGTTCCGCAAGCTGCTGGTCGCCGGTCACTCGCTGCTGGTGATCGAGCACAACCTGGATGTGATCCGCGCCGCCGACTGGATCATCGATCTGGGCCCCGAGGGCGGGGAGCGCGGCGGCGAAATCATCTGCGCCGGAACCCCCGCGCAGGTATGCGCGCACGCGCGCTCTTTCACCGGCCAGGCGCTGCGCGCCGACGAGCAGGCCCTGTCGGTGGCGGCGCAGGCCACGGCCGCGCCTGCCACGGTTGCCGAGCCGCGCGCGCACTACCGCGGCGGTAACGGCCGCGACCGCCGCGCGGTGGTCATTCACAA
>CATPBQ010000104.1 GCA_955652795.1 uncultured Steroidobacteraceae bacterium
CATCCTGCTCGAGGATGGGCCGGTGGTTGCGATTCGCGTGCGCGATACCGGTCCCGGCATTCCTGCGGAGGAGTTGGAACGGGTGTTCGAGCCGTTCTACCGGCTCGAGTCCTCTCGCAACCGCGACAGCGGCGGCACGGGCCTGGGGCTGTCCATCGCCCGCGACATCGCGCAGGCACACGGCGGATCGCTCACCTTGCGTAACCTGCCCGCCGGGGGCCTGGAAGCCGTGCTGCTGCTGCCGCGACAGCGCTGAGCTGACAATGGCCTGCACCGCATTTGACGCACGGTTCGTCGCGGTGCGCCCGGCCTTCACACTCGCTCACGATTGCTCACGGCCGGCATCGCCGGCGGCCCGGTAGCGTAAGCACCGCAATGCGGACCTCCGGATCACCCCGCAAGGAGCAATCGATGAAAGCCACTGTTTTTGCGCTTGCCGCGTTATGGGCAGGTGCGCTGTTCGCGCAGGCCCCGGCCCCGCCGGAACACGCCGCTCACCTGGACAGGCTCGCGACGCTGCTCGATCTGACCGACGCGCAGAAGACCCAGGTTGAGGCGGTCCTGCAGGAAGAGCACGCCAAGATCAAGGCCGCCCACGAGCAGGCCAAGGCCGCCGGCACCAAGCCCGACTGGCAGCAGATGCAGGCTCTGCACCAGCAGCTCAGGCAGGAGACGCTGCAGAAGCTCACCCCGGTGCTGTCTGAAGCGCAGCTGAAGAAGTTCCAGACTCTGCAGGAAATGCACGGCGAGATGATGCACCGGCACTTCGGCCACGGCGGACCGCCCGGCGGCGCCACGCCACCCGCCTTGCAGAACTGAGCACGCCGCGCACCTCACGCGGGCGTAAGCCGCTCACGATGGGCGCGGCAGCTCGCGCAGCTGGTATTTTCCCCGCTCGCAGCTCAGGTAGCTTCCCTGCTCGTACCAGGCGCCGAGCACGATGCGCTGTGCCGGGCCGCCGTCGGTCTGGATGTCATGCATGCCCGGGCGGTGCGTGTGCCCGTGGATCATGCGCCGCACCTGGGCGGCCCGAAATGCCGCGGCCACCGCGCCGGCATTCACGTCCATGATGTAGGGTACCGTGCGCGAGGTGTGGCGCCGGCTGCCGGCGCGCGCCTCATCGGCCAGCAGCTCCCGGTGCGAGCGCGGCAGGGCGAGGAAGCGCTGCTGCCAGTCGCGGCTGCGCACCATGCTGCGCAACTCCTGATAGGGATGATCGTCGGTGCACAGCGCATCGCCGTGCGTGAGCAACACCCGCTCGCCATCGAACTGCGCCACCACCGGATCCGTCAGCAGGCAACAGCCGCTGCGCTCGCAGAACCCCTCACCGAGCAGGAAGTCGCGGTTGCCGTGCAGCGCGAAGCATGCGACACCGCGCGCGGCGAGTGCGCGCAGTCCCCGGCACACGCGCTCCTTGGCGGGATCCTGGTCGTCATCGCCCACCCAGGCCTCGAACAGGTCGCCGAGGATGTAGAGCGCCTCGGCGGCCGCCGCCTCACCGGCGAGAAACCCGAGGAACTGCTCCGTGGCCTCGCGCGCGCCGGCATCCAGATGCACGTCCGAGACGAACAGGCGCGCCATGTGCGCTACTTCGGCGAGAGGATCGTGTCCTGCCGCGGCGGCTGCACCGGGGTTACCACCGGCGCGCTGCTGGTCGCACCCGCCGCGACTATCTCCATCTTCTGGATAATGACCGGCTTCAGGGGCGCATCGGACTTGAACGGTCCGATGGAGCCGGTGGGCGTCTCGCCGATGTGATCGATGACCTCCATCCCCTGCACGATGCGGCCGAACACCGTGTAGCCCCAGCGGGTCGAGACCGGATCCAGATCCGCATTGTCGACCAGGTTGACGTAGAACTGCGCGTTGCCGGAGTGGGGCGCATCCCCGCGCGCCATGCCCACGGCGCCGCGCTTGTTCTGCAGGCCGTTGCCGGACTCGTTGACGACGTTTTCGTGCGCCGCCTTGAGAGCGTAGCTGGTGGCATCGTGCCCGCCGCCCTGGATGACGAAGTTGGCGACCACGCGGTGGATCACCGTGCCGGAGTAGAAGCCCTCGCGCACGTAACGCAGGAAGTTCGCCGCGGTGAGGGGCGAGCGGTCCTGGCGCACTTCGATGACGAACTCACCCAGATTGGTCGTGACCTTCACCTGCGGGTTCGGCTCGTCGGCACGCGCCTCGCCGTGCGGCAGCATGACGGTGAGCAGCAGCGTTGCCAGGGCGGCGATCCGGGTGCGGGGCTGAATGGACATCGAAATCCTCCGTTGCGTAGCTTGAGGGACACCCGCGGCCGCGAATTCTATAGCAGCGCGGCAGGTGCGCGGCGCTTTGTTGAGATTCGTAAGTTTCCCGTAACATGGCGTCATGAGCGCACGCGCGATTTCACCCCCGGGAGGGGAGCCGCAGCGGGTCACCCGCTTCGCCCCCAGCCCCACCGGTGAGCTGCACCTGGGAAACGCGCGCACCGCGCTGTTCAACCTGCTGCTGGCGCGCAGCGCCGGGGGGCGCTTCCTGCTGCGCATCGAAGACACCGACACCGAACGCAGCCTCGACTCCTACACCACGGCGCTGATGGCGGACCTGCGCTGGCTCGGCATCGACTGGGACGCGGGCCCGGACCGCGAGGATGAGCGCGGACCCTACCGCCAGTCGCAGCGTGGCACGCTGTACGCGCGGCAGTTCGCGGTGCTGGAACGGCAGGACGTGGTCTACCCGTGCTTCTGCTCGCCGCTGGAACTGGAACTGTCGCGCCGCGCGCAGCTCTCCGCGGGCAAGCCGCCGCGCTACGCCGGCACCTGCCGTGACCTGTCCCCCGCCGAGCGTGCGCGTCGTGAGTCGCAGGGACTCGCGGCGACGCTGCGCTTTCGCGTGCCGCGCGGCGAGCGCGTGAGGTTCGAGGACTTCGTGCACGGCCCGCAGAGCTTCCTCACCGACGACATCGGCGATTTCGTGGTGCGGCGCGCCGACGGCTCCGCGGCTTTCTTCTTCTCCAATGCGGTGGACGATGCCTGCATGGGAGTGACGCAGGCGTTGCGTGGCGAGGACCACCTCACCAACACGCCACGGCAGCTACTGATTCTCGCGGCCCTGGGGCTCGCGGCGCCGGCCTACGGCCACGTGGCGCTCATCGTCGGCGCCGACGGCGCGCCGCTGTCCAAGCGCCACGCGGCGGTGAGCGTGCGCGAATATCGCGCGCGCGGCTACCAGCCGCTCGCGCTCGCCAATTACCTGTTCCGGCTCGGGCACTCGAGCCCGCTCCATGGGCTGCTCACGCTCGATGAGATGGCGCGCGCGTTCGATGCGGCGCATCTGGGGCGCGCGCCTTCGCGCTTCGATGAGCAGCAGCTGGGCGTGTGGCAGAAGGATGCCGTGCACCGGCTGTCGGCGGACGCCGCGCGCACCTGGCTCGCCCCGGTGCTGCCCGCGGGGCTCGAGGAGCACGCCACGGACGCATTCATTGCCGCGCTGTTGCCAAACGTGGTGTTGCCCGAGGATGCGCGGCCCTGGGTGGATATCGTGTTTGGCGGGCCGCCGCCGCTCGGCGCGGCCGCACAGGAGGTGGTGCGCGAGGCCGGCACGGGCTACTTCTCCGCCGCTGCCGCGGCTGCGGCGCGCAGCGGCAACGACCTGCCGGCCATCGCGGACGCGGTGCGCGCCGCGACCGGGCGCAAGGGCGCGGCGCTGTACATGCCGCTGCGCTTGGCGCTCACCGGGCGCGCGCACGGGCCGGAGCTTGCGCCGCTGCTGCGGGCGATGCCCGCCGGCAAGGCGCGCGAACGGCTGG
>CATPBQ010000105.1 GCA_955652795.1 uncultured Steroidobacteraceae bacterium
CCGCCGCGCTGCGTCGATACGACATCGACGGCGCTCTCCGAGGCGACGCGCGCCAGCCCGCCGGGCAGCACGCGAAATCCAGATTGAGTGGCAATGGCGTAGACACGGATGGTGAATGCCCGGGCCGCAAAATTCGGCTTGCCGTTCGAGCCCCATACGGGCGCCTGTGACAGTGCGATATGCTCCTGCGCCACGTACGCATAGGGACGGGCCTGCAGCCGCCGGATGAGCGCTGCGCGCTCCTCTCCTTCAATGTCGCTGCCGAACACCGGCTCGAAGCGCTGATTGGGATAGGTGGGCTTCACGACGAGCCGGTCGAGATTCGCGAGCACGTAGTCGAGTGCCGGCTTCTCGCCGCACCACCAGGTGGCCACCGCGGGCAGCTGTAACGACTCACCCACAAGGCGCTCGGCGACGCCCGGCAGAAATCCGAGCCACGCTGCGGATTCGAGCACGCCCGTGCCCAAGGCATTGGTGATCACTACATTCTGGGCCCGGATCGCGCTGATGAGTCCGGGCACGCCCAAAGCGGAGGCGGCGCGCAGTTCCACCGGATCGCAATAGTCATCGTCGAGTCGCCGCAGGATCGTGTGCACCCGCTTGAGTCCACCGAGCGTCTTGAGATACACGATCTCGTCGCGCACCGTGAGGTCGTGTCCTTCCACGAGGGGCAGGCCCAGTTGACGCGCCATATAGGCGTGTTCGAAATAGGTCTCGTTGAAAGGACCCGGCGTGAGAATGACGACCAGTGGATTGGCGCCGTCGTCAAATAGGCTGCGCAGGCGTTCGCGCATCTCGCCGAAGAAATCGCGCACCCGCCGCACGCCCAGATCGCGGATTGCCTCCGGCAGAACCTGCTCGACGATGTCGCGATTCGCCAGCGCGTACCCGGCTCCCGAAGGCGCCTGAGTACGGTCCGCGAGCAGCCACCAGCGGCCATCGGGCGCGCGCGCCAAGTCGGCGGCATAGACATGCAACCAGCTCGCGCCCCGGGGCACAAGGCCGTGACAGGGCCACAGGAAATTCGGGTGCCCAAACGGCAGCTCCGGCGGCACCAGTCCTTCTGCGAGCAGGCGTTGCGGCCCGTAAAGATCCGCGAGCAACGCTTCGAGCAGGCGCGCGCGTTGCGCAACACCTTGCTCAATCTTGCGCCACTCGTCCTGCGAGAGCACGAGGGGTAGTGGGTCGAGCGCCCACGGACGGTCTGCGCCCTGCGGATCGGAGTAGACGTTGTAGGCGACGCCGTTCTCGACGATCAAGCGTCGCGTGAGTTCCAGTGCGCGGCGCGCGGCATCGTGCGCCTTGCCGGCGGTTACACGTTCAACAAGCGCCCGCCAGTGCGCGCGCAGCGCGCCGTGTTCATCGAGAAGTTCGTCGTAGCGGCGCGGATCGGGGACGTAGCCCGCAAGACACGCCTCGGTCGCGGCACCGGGCGTCACGACGCGCTGGTCGCTCATCGCCTCACTCTTCATATGCGGCGCAGATCGAGCGTGCAGGGGAAATCCGGACTGATCTGCGCCGGCAGCAGCGAATACTCGCCGGGCGTGTGCCCCATGCGAATGAAGCGCGCCAGCCGTCGGCTTTCGGACTCGAAGGCATTCACCGGGAAGGCCGTGTAGTTGCGGCCGCCCGAATGCATGACGTGGTACTGGCAGCCGCCGAGCGAGCGGCTCATCCAAGTATCGAACAGATCAAAGGTGAGGGGCGAGTGGACGCCGATCGTCGGATGCAGCGCCGACGCCGGCTGCCAAGCCCGGTAGCGCACGCCGCCGACGAACTCTCCCGCCGTGCCCGTGGCTTGCAGCGGAATGGGCCTACCGTTGCAAGCCAATACGTACCGCTCCGGCGCGAGTCCCGTTGCCTTGACTTGCACGCGCTCAAGCGAGGAGTCGACATAGCGCGTGGTAGCCCCGACAACGCCTTCCTCGCCCATGACGTGCCAGGGCTCGAGCGCCTGACGCAACTCGATCTCGACGCCGCGCGCAGCGAAGTCACCGTACTTCGGGAAGCGGAATTCCATATGCGGCGCGAACCATTCGGCCCGCAGTGGATAGCCTGCAGCATCTTGCTCCGCGATGACATCGGCAAAGTCCTGTGCGATGAAGTGCGGCAGCATGAAGCGATCGTGTAACTGTGTGCCCCAACGCACCAGACGCGCGGGCGAGTACGGCGTACGCCAGAAACGCGCCACCAGGGAGCGCAACAGGAGCTGCTGCGTAAGGCTCATCCGCTCGTGGGGTGGCATTTCAAAGGCACGCAACTCGAGCAACCCCATCCGCCCGGTCGGGCCATCGGGCGAATACAGCTTGTCGATGCAGAATTCGGCGCGATGCGTATTGCCGGTCACGTCGATGAGCAGATTGCGAAACAGCCGATCGACCAGCCAGGGCGGGCACTCAGCGTCCGGCGGCGGCACCTGCCGAAAGGCGATCTCGAGCTCAGTCAGCGAGTCATTTCGCGCTTCGTCCAAGCGTGGCGCCTGCGACGTGGGGCCGATGAACAGGCCGGAGAACAAATACGACAGCGAGGGGTGATTGTGCCAATAACCCAGGAGGCTCCGCAATAGGTCGGGACGGCGCAGGAACGGCGAATCCGCGGTGGTCGCACCGCCCAAGACAAAGTGATTGCCACCACCCGTGCCCGTGTGGCGGCCGTCGAGCATGAATTTCTCCGAGGTGAGCCGCGACAGACGCGCGGCACGGTAAAGATGAGTGGTTCGCTCCGCGAGCTCGTCCCAACACGAGGCGGGATGAATGTTGACCTCGATGACACCCGGATCCGGCGTCACCCGAAAGTTACTGAGACGCGGATCGTGCGGCGGCTCGTAGCCCTCCAGGACCACCGGTTGCGACAACGAATCTGCGGTGGCTTCGACTGCGGCGATGATCTCGAGGTAATCCTCGAGATGACCGGTCGGCGGCATGAAGATGTAGAGCACTCCGTGACGAGGCTCAGCGCAGATCGCGGTTCGTGCGATCCAATACGCCGACTCGTGGTTGCCTGGCGCCCGTGACGCTTGTGAACCCGGCGATCCGGGCGTTGACGTTCCAAGCCGCTCGCGAATCTTCGCGTACCCGGGAAGCGGTGCAAACGCCTGGTTGGGATCCGGCGCATGCAGCTGCGGGCGATCGGCGGGTGCGGCCCACGGCAGGGAATCGAGGGGAAGCCGCATGCCCATGGGGGAGTCCCCGGGCAGCAGATAGCAACGCTCGCGACGCAGAAGCCAGGCGCCCGTCTGCCAATACGTGCCGGTCGCATCGCGGGCGATCGGCAAGACGTGACCGGTCACGCTGTCGAGCCCTTTGTCGAACAGGCGAGCGAGGCGAGCGCCTTCCTGTGCATCGTCCAGCCGTGAATCCCGACTGTCGACGTTGGCGGGCAAGCGGCGCTCTCGCCACTCATAGTAAAACGGGTCCTCGTACGCCGCGCACACGAGCTCGGGGGACAGCCCGAGTTGGCAGGCGAAGGTGGTGAGAAATTGGTGCGCGGTATGCGCAGTCGCGCCATGGTCAATCGTCTCATCGGCAATCAGCGCGTGATTGCTCCAGATCCCTTCGGCGTCGCGACGCCAGAAGCAGTTGAGCGACCAGCGCGGCAGCTGCTCGCCCGGATACCACTTGCCCTGGCCGAAATGCGCAAGCCCCGTCGGAGCGTACCGCTCGCGCAGCCGCTGATACAGATCGACCGCGAGAGCGCGCTTGTTTTTCCCGAGCGCCGCGGTATTCCATTCCGCGCCATCCGGATCATCCACGGACACGAACGTCGGCTCTCCACCCATCGTGAGGCGCACATCGAGCGCCACCAGGTCCTCGTCGATCGCCCGACCCAGGAGTTCAATCTGTGTCCACTGCGCTTCGGTGTAGGGCTTCGTGACGCGGGGTGCTTCCCAGACGCGATCCACACGCAGCGTATGCTCGAACTGGACTGCGCACTCTTCGACCGCTCCCGTAACAGGCGCCGCAGCTGACAGTTCGGGCGTGCAGGCGAGTGGGATGTGCCCCTCGCCTGCGAGCAGGCCCGAGGTGGGATCGAGGCCGATCCACCCGGCACCGGGCAGATACACCTCGCACCAGGCATGCAGGTCCGCAAAGTCCGCGGCCGGTCCGGAGACCCCGTCAGGGGAGCGCACGTCGGCCGCGAGCTGGATGAGGTAGCCCGAAGCGAACCGGGCGGCAAGCCCTAGATTGCGCAGCAATTGCACCAGCAGCCATGCCGAATCGCGGCATGATCCCGCAGCGTTCAATAGCGTCTGTTCAGGCGTCTGCACGCCAGGCTCAAGTCGAATCAGATAGCGCACATCCCGGGCCAAACGCCCATTGAGGTCGACGAGAAAATTCGCCGTATTGACGGGCACACGGGGAATCGAGGCGAGGTACTCGGCAAAGCGCGGGCTCGCGGGCGCCTTCGCCAGATACGGCGCAAGATCACTCTGCTCCTCGGCCGTGTAGGCGAACGGAAAGTGCTCCGCGTGCGGCTCGAGAAAGAAGTCGAACGGATTGAGCACCGCCATCTCGGCAATCAGATCGACTTCGATGCGCAGCTGCTCCGTCTTGTCCGGAAACACCACCCGCGCGAGATAATTTGATTGCGGATCCTGTTGCCAGTTGATGAAGTGCCGGGCCGGCTCGATGCTCATCGAATAGGACAGAATGCGTGTGCGCGAATGCGGGGCCGGCCGCAAACGCACCACGTGCGGACTTAAGGCCACGCGCCGGTCATACCGGTAGTGCGTAACATGATTCAGCGCAACATGGATCGACACGGGCCGGCATTATACGGATGCCACCGGGGGATGGGGACGGCACCGGCCGCATCTCTTGTGCACCATTCTGGCCGTGCGGCACCGAAACGGGTCACGCGGAACCTCGTTCGATTCCCGCCGAACTGGGCTAGTATGTTCAACAGTGTGCCAGATGTTCCGGCCCACGCCCCTCAAGAGCGCTGATGAGCATCAATTGGACCAGCTACTGCGCATCCGGTCTGCATGACGAGCTGATCGGCCCGGGTGGCGGTGCGCGTGTCGCCGGTCGTGCGCTCATACGTCATCTGTCGGAGCTTGGAAGTGAGGAGATCGGCGTGCGCCAGCAGGCCGCGGAACTCGCCATCAAGGTGATGGGCGTGACCTTCGCCGTGTATCACGAGCAAAGCGGTTCGATCGATCGCGCCTGGCCACTCGATATCATTCCGCGCATCATCTCCTCGCGGGAGTGGAACCGGATCGCGGTGGGCCTGAAACAGCGCGTCGCCGCGCTCAATCACTTCATCAACGATGTTTATCACGCGCAGCGTATCGTCAGGGACGGTGTGTTTCCGCACCATATCATCGCGTCTTCGAAAAACTTCCGGCCGAATTGCGTCGGTATCAGTCCGCCGCAGGGCTGCTGGGCGCACATCTGCGGCTCGGATCTGGTGCGCGACAAAGACGGCACTGTCTACGTGCTCGAGGACAACCTGCGCGTACCGTCCGG
>CATPBQ010000106.1 GCA_955652795.1 uncultured Steroidobacteraceae bacterium
GCACGCGGTTCATTGGTCAGCCTTTGGCGTCGGCCGGATGCAGATGCCAATGGTCGCTCAGGCCGTGCTACTGGGGGGCAATGTGCGGGTGGGTCTGGAGGATAACCTCTACCTTGAAAAGGGCGTGCCTGCGACCAATGCTCAACTGGTCGAACGTGCGGTTGCGATAGTGGAGCTGTTGGGCGCGCGCGTGCAATCCGCCGCCGAAGCGCGCAAGCGGCTGGGCCTCGCCCCGGCCCGCTCTCAATGACGCATGCTACGCGGCCCCGGCAGTTCGCCGGGCCATTGCCTTCAGCGCTTTGAACCGACCCGTCGCCGACAGCTCTTCACGCGCCGCTTGCGCCGTCCACAGTGCGTTACGACGGGCGACGAACGAACTCGTCGATAGCTCCTCGAGGGAGCTGGCCTTCGCGAACAGGAACCCTTGCCCGGCGACGCACCCCAGCGCAAGGAGGGCCGCGACCTGGGGCTCCAGCTCGATTCCTTCTGCCACTGTATCGAGTCCGAGCGTCTGGCCCAGGGTGATGACAGCGCGTGCGAGCTCGGGCCCGTTGTCGGAGTTGGTCAGACGGCTTACAAAAGAACGATCGATCTTCAGAATGTCGATCGGGAAGCGGTGAAGGTAGGACAACGACGAGTAACCCGTGCCGAAATCGTCGATTGCGAGTTTGACACCGAGCGCCTTCAAGCGCTGGAATCGCTCGAGGTTTGCATCGGTGTTGTACATGGTCGTGCTTTCGGTCAATTCGATGACGAGATTACCCGGCTCCAGTCCGGATTCATGCAGCGCCTGCGCGACGTCATCCACCAGCTCGCCGTGTTGCAGGTGGCGGCCCGAGATATTCACGGCAAGCCGCAGTCCGGCCCCGCCGGCTATCGATCTGCGCCACGAACACAAATCAAGGCATGCCTGCTTCAGGACCCAGCGGCCAAGCTTGACGATCTGGCCGCACTCCTCCGCCACCTGGATGAACCGGCCGGGCATCAATATGCCGGCCTCCGGATGCCTCCAGCGCACGAGTGCTTCGACACCGAGAAGGCTCCTTGTGCCGAGGTCAACGATCGGTTGATACTCGAGAAAGAATTCCTCATGAGCGAGTGCACGCCCGATATCCGCCTCGAGGCGCAATCGTTCGTGCAGCATGTCCTGCATTTGCGGCTTAAAAGTGACGTGGCGGTTCTTGCCCGCCGCCTTGGCGTGGTACATGGCAATGTCCGCGTTGCTGAGCAGCGCCTCGGCGCCGCCTTCGGGCGTGGAGAAGGCAACGCCGATGCTCGCTGCGACGCGTACCTCAATGCCATCGAGCGCGAACGGTAAATCCAGAGTTTCGACCAGCGCGTCGGCCAAACGCTCCACGTCTGTAATCGCTGCGATCCCCTCCAGCAGAACGGCGAACTCGTCTCCCCCGAGCCGTGCAACGGTATCCGAGGAACGGGTCGTCTTGACGATCCGCTGTGCGACCGCTTGCAGCAGACAATCGCCGGCATCATGACCGAGTGAATCGTTGATGTTCTTGAAGTTATCGAGGTCCAGGAACATGACCGCAACGGAACTGTGCCCGGATTGGGCCAGAGTCAGTGCGTGTTGCACGCGATCGC
This sequence comes from uncultured Steroidobacteraceae bacterium, assembly GCA_955652795.1. Lineage (GTDB taxonomy): Bacteria > Pseudomonadota > Gammaproteobacteria > Steroidobacterales > Steroidobacteraceae > 13-2-20CM-66-19. Next base: position 1,600 of record CATPBQ010000106.1, read on the forward strand.
GGAACAAATTTCGATTTGCAAGAAGCGTCAGTGGATCGTGGAAAGCCAGCTGCCGCAGCTGTTCTTCGAGCGCCTTGCGCTCGCTGATATCCCGAAAATTGAGCGCCAGCCCCTGTACCGCCGGATCTTCCGTCAGATTACTGCCGACGCCCTCGATCACGCAGCGCCTCGCGCCTCGTTCGATAAGAAGTTCGACCGGGCCGACAGTTCCAGAACGCGTCGCGGCGACCTCGGCCAGGAACATTCTCACTTTTTCGCCGTCCTCGCCGACCCACACGTCAGGAAGACTCTTGCCGGTGATCTCTTCGGGCTTGAGCCCCAAGGTACGCTCGCATGCGGGCGACACGAAACGCAGAACGCCGTCGGCGGCGACAATCATAATGACGTCGGAGGCATTCGCTATCAGCGATGCGTATCGGTCCTCGACCATGCGAGCCGCTCTGCGCTCGCGCAGCAATGCATCCCCGCGCAAAACCACACCTTGCCGGACCATGAACAGCAGCGTGAGTGCGAACACGATCATGGTCATCACGGTCGACGGGCCGCCGATGTCGCCACGGGCGAAATACACCAGTACCAGAAACGCTGCGAGCATCGCCGCATAGGGGAGAGAGCGCGCCAGAGCGTCTGAGCTGTTCGACAGGGCGCGCGCCGGCGCTGCAATAGTACGCATCTGTTCGCGCCCAGCCGCGGCTACGGGCAGGTAGCAGGACAGGTACAGCACGTCTTGAAAGCCGCCCGGCAGATAGTAGCCGCGCACCTTGGCGAGTGACCAGAGGATGTCGCCGAGGAACATGGCTGCAAATCCGCTCAGGAGCAGTAACGGAACGCGCCAGCCGCCGGCGTTGCCGGCGCCAGTGAGGACCAGCACCCCCAATATCAGCACCAGAACGCAGTCGAGCCCCAGGTACGCCAGACTCAGGGCTTGCTTGAGAAAGTCGACTTCGGCATGCGACGCCGCGGGGCGGATCACCAGAAACCAGAAGAACGCGCCAAAACCTACAACGAAAATCGTCGCGTCCAGCGACAGTTGGATCCAGGGTACGCGTACGGCGGCCGCCCGTATCAGAAACAGCGCGGCTGCCGCCAGGACCGGATAGAACGCGCAGAAGAAAATGTCAGCGGGACCCGGAAACGGATCGTGGTCTCGCAGCCAGGAAGCGGTTCCGATAGCAACGCCGACGAAATACAGAGCCAGCGCGAGCGCCAACGAGATCCAGCCCATTCGCAGCGCACCACGGGCCGTACGGCGCGCCGTGGCCACGGCAACAATGACGCTCGCGAGGGCAGCCGGCGCGTCGGATAATAGTCCGACGTAGTGGGTGATCTCCGGTCCGCCGAAACCCGTAAGCATCCAGACCGCGCCCACGCTGACGTAGATTCCGAGCCCGATGAAGAGCAGGTCAACCCATCGTGGTGTGGCTCCGAACCGAAGCGATTGCGCAGGTAGTACTTGTGTGTCCACGTCGGATATCTGTAAGCGATTCCGTCGGCTGACTGGACGTACGGCTACGGTAGGAGTCAGCCGCCGCAGGGCGAATTTGAGGCTAAATCGCCAAGCGGGCCAGCAAAAAATGCTCTGGCGTGACGTAGTTCTCGTGGGCAGCCAAGAACTGCGCAGTCCATTCACGTTCAAGGTTCCGCCAAGCGTCCTGCCTGTCTCGCTTTGCGTGCTGCCGGGCTGCTCGGGAGGGCGCGCCGCCCAGGTCCAAGCCGATGCGCAACGCGCCTTCAGCCGCCTTGTGTGGGCCTATCCGGTGCAGATCCTTGCTTCGTTCAGTGTTGACTCCTGGCGGATCGATGACGGCCGAAAAGGCGTGGACGGTCGCTGGGTGTCGGCGTAGGCTTCACGCCCGCAACGCCGGCGCTAACGGCGCGCTCCCCGGTTCGCCCCTCTCGGCGCCGGGGCACTACGAATGATCCAGGTTCCATTCCGATCACGGGGAGACGCGTTCAGGGCTATGAACCACACGACCGACGTCGAACGGGTTGCCGCCGCCGTCAGCGCGACGATTCACGAACACTGGGTTCTGTTCCTGGTTGAGGGAATCCTGCTGACTGTGCTGGGCATGCTTGCGATCCTTCTGCCTGCCGTCGCCTCGCTGGCAGCGACGCTGATTTTCGGCTGGCTCCTGCTGCTGAGTGGCGGCATGGGCCTGGTAACCAGCATTCGCGCGCGTCACGCACCGGGTTTTGGCTGGTCGCTGCTGTCAGCGCTCATCGGACTCGTCGCGGGCGGACTCCTCGTCGCCCGGCCGGTCCTGGGAACCCTGTCACTTACAGCGGTTCTGATCGCTTTCCTTATGGCGGAAGGCGTCGTATCCGTTTTTTACGCGATCGAGCACCGCAAAGGCTTTTCGGCCGGCTGGGGCTGGATGCTGGCGAGCGGCCTCCTGGACCTGGTGCTCGCCGTAATCCTGCTGGCCGGCCTTCCCGGGACGGCGGTGTGGGCACTCGGCGTGCTGCTCGGCGTGAATATGATCGTCGGCGGTGCGGCATTGATTTCCATGGCCCTGCAGGCTCGCCTGCCGGCGCGGTAACATCTGTCTCGGCCACCAGCTCCGGTCCAACTGTTCCGCTTTCATGGAGGCGCACGATGGGTGATTACAAAGGTCGCTGTTTTTGCGGTGCGGTCGAATTCACGGTGAGTGGCGAACCCGTCGCCATGGGTTACTGCCATTGCGAGTCGTGTCGTCACTGGTCTGCGGGCCCGCTCAACGCATTCAGTCTTTGGCAGCCTACGGCCGTAAAGGTCACCAAGGGTGCCGATAACATCGGCACGTACAACAAGACCCCGGTGAGCTACCGCAAATGGTGCAAGAGCTGTGGAGGCCATATGTTTACGGAACATCCGCCACTGAAGCTCACTGACGTGTTCGTGGCCATGCTCCCGGGTTTGAAGTTCCAGCCCGCCGTGCATGTCAACTATCAAGACGCGGTCTTACGGATCAAAGACGGCCTGCCCAAAATGAAGGATTTCCCGAAAGAGATGGGCGGCTCTGGCGCTACGCTGCCGGAATAGCTCTTTGAGGCGCGACGCGCCCTATCGCTCTACTGCTTCTCATTGGGCACCCAGGATGAAAACGGCGGTAGTGACCGGAGCAGCCCAGGGCCTCGGGCTGGCAACTGTTTCGATGTTGGCGCAACGCGCCTTCCGAGTCGTTCTGATCGACGTTCAAGCCGTTGATGGCCAGCTGGCGCGCTTGCGAGCCGAAGGTCTCCGCGTCGATGGAATCAGCGGGGA
>CATPBQ010000107.1 GCA_955652795.1 uncultured Steroidobacteraceae bacterium
TCGTCGCAGGTCACGGCAGCTTCTCCGTGGGGGCGACGTCGGGGGCAGCTGTCAGGCCGCAAATGACGCGCAGCTTATTGCGCGCGCGGAACAGCCGCGTCAGCACGGCGGTAGCGGAAAGCGCCAGCTCGCGGGCGATCTCCTCGGTGGAAAAACCGCCCAGGACCTGCAGCAGGAGAGGCTCGCGATATTCGATGGGCAATCTCATGATCGCATGGCGCAGCGCAAACAACTCCCCGCCGGGTTCCGGGATCCTGGGGCTCGCCTGGGTTTCGACCACTTCGTCCAGGGACACCAACTCGAGGCGCTTGCGCTCGTAGAGCCGGGCGTGCTCGCGCCGGACGATGGTCAGCAGCCAGGGACGCGCCGCGCTCGGATCCTTCAGAGCGTCCCGGGATCGCCACGCGCGCAGCAGCGCCTCCTGCACGATGTCCTCCGCAATCGCCCGGTCGCGAGCCAGCCAGTGGGCAAAGCGCAGCAGATCCGGACGCATCGATTCGAACAGTCGCGTGATGGGCGCGCCCGCGTCCGCTGCGGGCAGCCGCCCACCAATTGAAGAGACCGGGGATCCAGGCTCAGAATTGCGCATGACCGCTGCGGTACCTGAAGATGGGGATTATACCTACGCGCGTCTGCCGCTCCGGCAATATCGCGCCAGACTGCCCGGTCCTCTCGTCCGACTGTTACCGCACTCGAGACAGGAGCACCCGTGAAGTTTCTCGTTCAATGGCTGATCGACTGGCCCCGGCGCCTCGCCGGGCATCTGGGCTGGCTGGCTCCCTTGTTCGCCCGCATCACCGTCGGCTGGGTATTTCTGTGGAGCGGCTGGGGCAAGCTCACCAGCCTCCCGCAGGTGACCGAGAATTTCATCGGCTGGGGAATCCCTTTGCCTCAGCTCCTGGCGCCATTCGTGTCGGGAGTTGAATTCTTCGGCGGACTGTTCCTGCTGCTGGGCCTGTTGACGCGCATTTCGGCGGGCGCCCTCGGTATGACCATGATCGTCGCCATCCGCTCGGCGAAATGGGCCCAGGTCGATTCGCTCGAGACACTGCTCGGGTTCGATGAATTCGAGTACCTGGCGCTGTTCCTGTGGCTTGCCATAGCCGGCCCGGGCGTTTTGTCCGCGGACCACTGGCTGCAGCGTCGGTTCGGCCGCAGCGCGGACGCCGCCGCAGCGCGCTCGCGCGCCCCGGCCGACAAGGCGGCCGCGTGACAAATCGCCGCTCGCCCCGGTCTTCTCACCTGACCGGGTCTCACCCGGCCAGATCTTCACAGCAACGAGGAATGCACCAATGCGATTGAAAAACAGCTCCGGCCTGGCCGTCGCAACCGCCGCCGCCATGCTCTTCGGCACCGGCCTGATCAGCACCGCCGTGGCGGGTACTGACGCCAAGGTCCAGTGCGCCGGCGTGAACGCGTGCAAAGGTCAGTCGGCGTGCAAGAGCGCCAGCAACGCGTGTAAGGGCCAGAACTCCTGCAAGGGCCAGGGCTTCCTGGAAATGAGCAAGAAGGAGTGCACGGCGGCCAAAGAGAAGATGAAGAGCGACAGCAAGTAACAGGTCCGTCGCGCGCCGGCACGCTCCCGGCCCGCGGATCGCCCCGGTGCAGCGGCCCATTGCCGGCCGCTGTGCCGGGTTTTGCCCTCAAGGGTTGGGCGCCGGCACGCCGTCGAAGAACTCCACCACGCCGGTCTCGAGCGAGTACTCCGCCCCCACGACCAGCAGCCCATCCGCGTGGATGAGCTGCTCCAGCACCTGCGACCCGTGGCGCAGGTGATCCGCCGACATGCGGATGTTGGCGCGCACCGCCTGACGCTCCAGAGTGTGCACATCCGGTGGCGGCCCGCGCTCCAGCAGCCCTTCCACCGCCGGGCGGATGCGGTCAACGATCGAGCTCAGGTTACGGGACTGCTCGCGCGAGGGCCGGGTGAGCTGCTGCAGGGTTGCGTGAATGGCGCCGCAGTTGGAATGCCCCAGCACCACCACCAGGCGCGTGCCGAAAGCCTCGGCCGCGAACTCGACGCTGCCCACCTGCGAAGGGGCGACGATGTTGCCGGCAACGCGGATGACGAACAGGTCACCCAGCCCCTGGTCAAACACGATCTCCGCGGGCACGCGCGCGTCGGAGCAGCCGAGGATGATGGCGAACGGCTCCTGGCCGACAGGCAGCTCGCGCCGCCGCGCCCGGCTCTCGCCCGCCTCAAGGCCGAGCTCGCTGACGAAGCGGCGGTTGCCGTCGCGCAGGGCTTGCAGTGCGGCTCGTGCCGGAATCATCGATATTCCCTGCCCGTCACAGAGCAGGTGAATATACCCGATAGCGTGTGCACGCGAACGGCAGCCGGCGTAAAGCGGGCCACGTCCATCGTCGGTAGCGTGCCGGCAGCGTGTCGATTTCGTGGCAGGCATGTGACACGCTGCGGGCCATGGCGGGCGCGACGGCGACAAGCACGGGGGAGGCATGAGGATCCCGGAGAAACCGTGGTGGCAGTATCGCTGGTATCTGCGACCGTTCTTCTGGAACCAGAGACGCAAGTACGGCCAGGTGTTGAAACCCGCGCTGCTGTGGGGGCGCTCGCCACGGGTATTTCTCGGCGTGGCGCTGCTCTACGGCGCGCTCGAGCGCCAGCGCTCCCCGCTCGAGCCCGCACTGCGCTCGCTGCTGACGCTGCGGGTTGCGCAGCTCAACGCGTGCCGCTTCTGCGTTGACATCAACTCGGCATTGCTTGACGCCCGGGCGGGCTCGAGCACCCGGAGCGAGGCGCTGGGGCAGTGGCGTGACAGCGGTGTATTCAGCGAACGCGAGCAGGCCGCGCTCGGCTACGCCGAGGTCATGACTCGCGGGGAGTTCCCGGTGAGCGAGGAATTGATGCGGCGCCTGCACGGCTGCTTCGACGATGACGCGATCATCGAGCTCACCGCCCTGATCGCCTTTCAGAACCTCTCGAGCCGATTCAACAGCGCGCTGGAGGTGCCGTCACAGGGTTTCTCCGGCTAGCGCCTGGGGCGCACGCCGCGTGTGGGCTGCGCCTCGAGCGGATTCTCGGGCCAGTAGTGCTTCGGGTAGCGACCGCGCAGGTCCTTGCGCACCTCGACATAGGCGCCGCGCCAGAAGCTCGCCAGGTCGCGCGTCACCTGCACCGGACGGCGCGCCGGTGACAGCAGCTTGAACGTGACGGGCACGCGGCCGCGGCCCAGGCGCGGCGTGTCCGCCAGCCCGAACACCTCCTGCAGTCTCACCGACACCGCCGGCGCGCTGTCATCCAGATACTCGACGCGGATGCGCGAGCCGCTGGGCATCGTAAGGTTCGCAGGCGCCCACTCCTCGAGCTCGCGCTGCTGCTCCCAGGTGAGCTGGGCACGCAGGGCATCGGTGAGCGGCACTCTCGCCAGGTGCTCGCGGCGCGTAACGCCGTCGAGCCAGGCAGCAAGCCAGGTTTCCAGCGTTGCGCCCAAGGCGGCATCCGACACCGCCGGCCATGCGGCGTGCGCTCCCGGCGCGGCGCTGAGAGCCGCGCGCACGAACTCGATCCGTGCCTGCAGATCGCGCGCTTCGCGGCTCCACGGCAGCGCTGCGATCCCGAGTTCACGCACCCCGGTGAGCATCGCGCAGCGCGCCGCGTCGGCGGGAACTTCGGTCAGCGGTTGCTCCTCCAGCACCAGAGCCTCGAGTTCAACCGTGTGGCGCGCGATGACCGCCTGCTCGCGTGTGCTCCATTGCACCGACTCGCGGTGCCGGATGCGATCCGCGAAGTGCTCCATCAGGTCGCGCCGCTGCAGGGGCGCGGCGAGCAGGATGCGTGCGTCGCGCTCGCGATCATCCAGGTCCACCGCCACGATGAGCTCCTGGCGCGCAAGCCCCTGCGGCCCCGTGAACGCCGCGCCGCGGCCGTTGGCGAGAATGAAGCGGCCCGCCCCGAGCGCTCGCTTGCGGCCGATGCGGTCCGGGTAGGCGAACGCCAGCAGCAGGCCCGCGTCACCACCGGTGTCGGCGCGGCTTGCGCCGGCGGCGCCGCCGGCGCGCTCCGCTTGCCGCTCGAGATCGCGCGCGGCGCGCCGCGCCCGCTGCAGCGCCGGCCGGTCGAACGCTGGCGTGCGGTCCTCTGCGCGCATCAGCTCGAGGCGCGCACGGATATCCGCATCGCGCGTCCCCGCGCTCGCCTGCAGCAGATCTCGTTCCGACAACAGTGCCGCGAGCTGCGCAGCGAGCGGCAGCTGTCCGAGCACGCGCGCTCGCAGCAGCATGTGCGCCAGGCGCGGATGCGCGGCGAGACGCGCCAGCTCGCGCCCGTGCGCGGTAATGCTTCCGGCGCTGTCCAGGGCCCCGAGACGGGCGAGCAAATCCCGCGCGCTGCCCAGCTGTGCCGCCGGCGGCGCATCGAGCCAGCGCAGCGCCCCGGCATCCCGTGCGCCCCAGCTCGCCAGCTCCAGCGCCAGCGGCGCGAGGTCGGCGTCCAGGATCTCCGGCGCCGTGAACGCGGCCA
>CATPBQ010000108.1 GCA_955652795.1 uncultured Steroidobacteraceae bacterium
GCAGCCGCTGTGCCTCGGCGCGCAGGGGCGCGAGGTCGGCCCGTGCCGCTCCCGCATCGGCCGCCGCGGCCGCCCAGATGTCCGCCTGGTCCGGGTTGCCGGCGGTGAGCGCCTGGCCTGCCTTGGCCGTAAGAAGCGCGATGAGTTCCTGCGTCGCCTGCTTCACGCCGACGTCGCCGGGGGCGAGCGCGCGGGCCGATTCGATGAAGAAGCGCGCATTCTGCTCGGGCGGCTCGATGAGCTGCCCGCGCCCTTCTGCCTCGCGGCCGCGCCTGAGAAACTCCGCCACGCGTTCGTCGACCTGCTTGTGCGCGAATTGCTCGCGTGCCTCCTCGACCAGCGTCGAGTGATGCCCGCCGCGCGCGGCGTCATCGAGTACCGCGAGGGCGCCGGTGAGGTTGCCGGTTGCAGCGGCGTGTTGCGCCTTGTCGAGCACCGCGCGTTCGCGTTGCGTGCCAATCTGCGCCGTCAGGAACGCCACGCGCGGGTGATCGGGGCTGATGGCGTGCGCCTGGTCCGCGAGCCGCTGCGCCTCATCCAGGTGTCGCTCCTGCAGCGCGCCTTCCGCGTCCGACACGAGTCTTTCGATGGTCTGCTCCAGTCCATTCACGGCGCGCGGATCGCGCGCGTTGCGGCGCAGCGCCTCGCGGTACAGGTCCGCGGCGCTCGCGCCCTGGGGAGCGACGAGTTGGCCGGCGGCGAGTGCGCGGTCGGCTCGCGCCAGCAGACCCTCGAGGGTCGCATCGCCGGCGCTGGGGGCCTGAGGGCGCACAGCGGGCGCTGGCGCCGGGCGAGGGTGTGTGGGCAGAGTCTCCCGGCCGACCCACAGGAACGCTGCCGCGAGGGCGGCAAGGCTCGCGGCGAGCAGCCACCATTTCGCGCGGCGCACGGCGCGCGCGGGCACCGCAGTGGCTGTGCCCCCGGGGAGGTCGTGCGCTTGCGCGTATCGCCGCCACGCCGCCTCGACAAACAGCCGCACGCGCTGCTCGGAGACCGGCTTGTGCAGGAAACGATAAACCGAACCGTCGGTGATCTGGGCCGCGAGGCCCCCCTGGTCCTGAGCGCCGCCCGCCACGATGAGCACGACGTCCGGGAACTGCGCATGCAGCCGCCCCGCCAGTTGCCCGGCGGGGGTGGCGAGCGCGGCGATATCGAGCACCACGACCCCGGGGTGATGCGCCATGAGGGCGGAGGCGAGATCGACCTCGGAACCGGCGGCGTACACCTCGTGCGCCGGGTCCACGACCTGCTTGAGGGTCTCGAGGAGCTTGCGGTCGTGGGTCAAGGCAAGCAGTGGCTTGCCTATCAGTGTCAGCAGCGGCGGCGCGACGCCTGCGGTGGGCGCTCCGGCCGAACTATGCGCTTTGGTGTGGGAAGCCACGGCTGTCACAATCTAAAACCCGCCCGTTGGGCTCAGGGCCCCCGCGGGAATTACCATGACGTAATGCACGCGGCCTGTCGCTAGCGGCGCCCGGATTCTGTGAAACTGGTCATATGTGGGGACTATTGACATGCGCGGCACCAGCGGGCGGGGACGCGCTATCCTGCGAAACCCCCTCCAAGGCGACGGACTCCTAGGTGTGATGCGACAGCTCGTCCCGGCATGGTGTGCGTGGGCCTGGGCCGCCTGGCTGGCCATCGTGCCGGCGTATCCGGGGGCGTTCGCGGCGGTCACCGCCACCGGCGTCAGCATGAGCCAGAAGGGCGCGGCGCTCGAGTTTCTCCAGGCCGTCGCCAGCGGTGATCCTGAAGCGGTGGCGTTCTCGATTCATCCGGATGACCTGCGGGCCCTGCGGCTGCGGATCCTCACCCTGCTGCACAACGAGGCGAAGCGCGGCGACAGCACGGTGCGCGACCGGCTCTTTGGTCCGGCCCGACCGCTCGACGAGATCGAGCACCTCACCGACACCGGTTTCTACGCGACGCTCGCCGACCGCCTGTATCTGCCTGGCCGGGAATACGACGGCGGCGAAGGCATTGCGACCATTGCGGATAAGGACGGCAAGGTCGAAGTGCTGATCCGCGGCCGGCCGCCCCACGATCGCGGCAAGGTGCAGGTGGTCAACGTGGTGACCCTGAAGCCCTTCGGCAAGGACTGGAAGGCGGCGCTACCGACCGAGATCGAAGCGCAGATCGACGATCTCATCGAAGGCCGGCACGGCAGCTCCGCCGCGGCGCGTACGCCCGCCGCGGTGCGCGGCGGCCGCGGCACCTCCCCGGCGCAGCCCGGGATCGTCGAGCTGCTCAGCACCTCGGAGAAGCTGCTGTCGGATGGCAAGTGCGATGCCTACTACGGCAAGCAGATGAGCCCGAACTTCCGGCGCGTGACCGGCAAGAAGGCGCTGGCGGCGCTGGTGGCCGCATGTCAGAACAGTCTGGGCACGCGCGAGATGCTGTTAGCGACCCTGCACATCGTGCGCGCTCTCGATCCGCGCTATGAGTACGAAGGACAGCGCGCGACCTACGATCTGAGCGGCCAGGGGCTGCCCTTCGATCACTTCGTGCTCGAGCAGGTCGACAAGCACTGGTACGTGGCCGAGTAGGCCTGGCGCCTCAATCCCGCGTCAGCAGGAATCGCGATCCGCTGTACGACAGCACCGCGCCCTCGGGTGTGATGCTGTCCACGTGCACGCCCTCGGGAAGCGAGTCGCCTTCGCGCAGCTTGTGCATGTTGATCATGACGAAGCGATCCTGCGGGCGCAGCGCGAACACATGCAGATCCAGCCGCAGCTGCGGAATGCGCGTGCCGGGACTCGCCGCCGCGTTCTGATACAGGGGCACGCCGTCGGCGGTACCGTGCCGCACGCGGTTGCCGAGCAGCGGCGACGCCGCGGCTTCGGCCGCGGGCGCGTAGTCGTCGGGATTGTCGCTGGCGCCGTTGGTGGCGGCGGGATTTGGCACCAGCGCGGGCGACGGCGCGGCGGCGGGCGGCTGTGCCGCTGGCACGGGCAGCGAGACCGACGGCGGGACTGGTGCGGGGGTCGTGGCGCCTGCGGCGTGCGGCGCCTCGGCTGCGGGCGCCAGCACCGGCTGCCCGACTCCCGGGGGCGCCGCGGCGCCGGCGCTGGTGTCGGCGGTGCGCGTCGCCGGATGCCGCCACAGCATCCACATGACGATGGCGAGGTTCACGGCCAGGAGCGCCGCAATCGCGATGGCCCACAGCGGCAACCCGGTGCGCGGCGGGGCGAGCTTGACCTCGAAGAGCGCCGGGCCGCTCTTGCGCTGGCGATCGCTCTCGGACTTCTTCAGGGCATCGAGGATGAAGGACATCGATCACCCGCCATGATGATGAGTATCAGCGGCAGACAGCAGTGGCGTATCGGGACCGCCGACGGCGCTGGCGAGGGCAATCTGCGTGCGCACACCCGCGATGCCGTCGACGGCGAGCTGGTGCTGGCGCTGAAAGTCGCGCACCCACCCGGTGAGCTCGGCGTCAAACAGGTCGCTGACCGGTGCGTCACCGCCCACGCCGTGCAGGCGTTGCAGGCTCTGGCGCAGCCAGCGCACCTCGGCGCCACGCATCCCGGGGAACAGCGCCTTGACCGGGGAGCTTGCCGGCCGCCACAGCATGACGAAATCGCCCAGCCAGAAGTGTGACAGTTCGCCGATGCCGACGCTGCGTGCACCCCCGAGCTCGATGCGCGCCCGCTCGTCGTCGAGTGCGGTGAGCACCACCTGGTGACTCGTACCGGCCCCGTCGCTCAGCAGCAGGATGGCCGGGCGGTTGTACAGACGCAGCTGGCCGAAGGAGCCGCGCTCGCTGACACACTCCAGGCCCTGTTGCGTCGCCTGGCTGCAGGGATCGGTGCCGTTGGGCTGGTACTTGGCGCCCCAGAGTCCCAGGAGCCTGGCGAATGCGGTCTCGGTGTCCGTTTCGGCGGCGTGCTGCGCGAGCAGCTCGCCCAGGTGCGGTGCGGGCGGCTGCGGCGGCGTCACGGCGGCCCGCGCGGGGGCTGTCGCCGCGGCCGCCACGCCGGGGTTATCGCGGGGCAGCTGAGCTGCGCCTGAGCGCGTGCTCCAGGGTTGCAGGTTCCACAACGCCACGGTGGCGATGGTGAGCAGCGCCGCGATGCCCGCGGTCAGCGCCCAGGGCAGCCAGTGCGGCGTGAAGCGCCGGCCGAACACCTCGGCGGCGGCGTTGCGCACCAGGGTCGCGGTAACGCGGTGCCGGTCGAGCGAATAAGCCCCGAGCAGCGCGCGGTCGCAGATGACGTTGATGACGCGCGGCACGCCCTGCGACAGCCGGAATACTTCATTCAGCGGCGCGGCTGCGAAGATGTCGGTGGTCGCGCCCGCCACCCGCAGCCGGTGGTGCACGTAGGCGGTGGTCTCCTCGCGCGACAGCGGATTCAAGTGATAACGGCCGGTGATGCGCTGTGCCAGCTGGCGCAGTTCGTTGCGCGCGAGCAGCTCGCGCAGCTCGGGCTGGCCGATGAGAATGATCTGCAGGAGCTTTTGCGTGTTGGTTTCGAGGTTGGTGAGCAGGCGCACCTGCTCGAGCACGGACGGGGACAGGTTCTGCGCCTCGTCCACCACCAGCACGACACGCTTACCCGCGGCGTGGGCGTGCAACAGGTAGTGGCTGAGGATGTCGACCAAGTCCTTCACGCTCCCGGGCGCGGAGTTCTGTACACCGATGCCGAGCTCCTCGCAGATGGTGAGCAGGAATTCCGGCGCGCTCATCCTGGGATTGAGGATGAGCGCGATTTCGGCATTCTTCGGGGTCTGCGCCAGCAACGAGCGCACGATCGTGGTCTTGCCGGTACCTACTTCGCCGGTCAGCTGCACGAAGCCGCCGGCTTCGTTGATGCCGTACAACAGGTGCGCCAGGGCTTCGGCGTGCCGCTCGCTCAGGTACAGGTAGCGCGGATCGGGCGTGATCGCGAACGGCTTTTCGTGGAGGCCGAAGAACGTCAGATACATGGGGCGATGCTACTCGATGGTGCTGCCGCGCCGCAGTGCCCGGCTGCCGAAGCGCGCACGCGCCTCGTCCAGCGCCGCATCGAGGCGTCCCGGGCGGCGCGTTTCCTCGAACAGTCCCAGCTGCGATGCGGGGGTAAGCTCAGTGAGGACCACGCCCAGCAGGCGAAGTTTCGCACCCGGATTTGCGGCCAGCCAGCGGCCGAGGAGCTCGGCGCTCACGCCGGCGATGGCGCGCGCCTCGCAGGTCGGCGGCGCCACGGCGCGCTGGCGCGTAAAGGTCGTGAAATCGTCGCGCCGGATCTTGACCCCGATGCAGCCCGCCGTCAGCTGCCGGGCGCGCAGCCGGGTGCTGGCCAGATCCGCGAGCCGTGTCAGCTGGCCGTGCAGCGTGCGCGGCTCGCCGATGTCGTGCTCGAAGGTGTCCTCGGCGCTGAGGGATTTCTCCTCGACATCCGGCAGCACCGGCCGGTCATCGACACCCGAGGCGCGCTCGCGCATCCAGGCCGAGTAGCGCCCGAACAGCGGCCACAGCACCGCATCCGGCGCGCTGCGCAGCTCACCGAGGGTGGCGATGCCGGCCGCCTCGACCCGCGCGCCGGTCTTGCGCCCGAGGCCCGGGAGCCGGCGCACCGAGAGCGGATCGAGCACCTCGCGCACGCAAGCGGCGTCGACCACCGTGAGCCCGTCGGGCTTCATCAGCTCGGAGGCGATCTTGGCCACCAGCTTGTTGGGTGCCACGCCCACCGAGGCGCTGAGCCCGGTGAGTTCGCGAATGCGGCGCTTGATGCGCCGGGCGATGTCGACCGCGCCGCCGAGCAGCTCCTGGCTGGCGGTGACATCCAGAAAGGCCTCATCGAGCGACAAGCCCTGCACCAATGGGGTGATCTCGTGAAACACCCCGAACACGATCCCGGACACTTCCTGGTAACGCTGCATGCGCGGGCGCACGCACACCGCCTCCGGGCACAGCTTCAGAGCCGTGCGCATCGGCATCGCCGAGTGGACGCCGAAGCGGCGCACTTCGTAGCTCGCCGCCGCCACCACGCCGCGGCCGCCGTCCCAGCCGACAATGAGCGGCTTGCCCGCGAGCGAGGGCTCATCGTGCTGTTCCACCGATGCGTAGAACGCATCCATGTCGACGTGCAGGACGGCGCGCGTCATGGCGGGGTGGCGCAGTGCTCAGCCGCCGCTCACTTGGCGACCGTGATGGTGATCTTCTTGGAAATCACCGGCGGATTGTGGGGGATGTGATTCTGGTCGCCGAGCAGCAGCTGCAGGGTGTGCTTGCCGGGTGTGAGCGTGGTGAGCGTCGTCTCGGTCTGGCCCTTGCCGAAGTGCACGATCTTGTCGGTCGCCGGCAGCGGTGCGGCCGCATCGGCGGGCGCGTCGGTGTCGATGAGCAGGTGGTGATGGCCGGTGTTTTCGAACTTCACTCCCGCCGGCGCAACCCCCATGCCCTTCAGGCCGAACTGCACCAGCACCGGTGCATGCACGGTGGCGCCGTCCTTGGGACTGATGATGTAGACCTCGGCGC